>JAYURB010000566.1:0-2484 GCA_043756425.1 Bacteroidota bacterium | reverse complement strand
AAGCGATTTTTTAACGTTGGGTGTCGTAACCAGCAGGCTCCCGCCCGGTTTTAATACGCGAAGACATTCCTTAATAAATTCTTTACGGGGTTGTATATGCTCAATGAACTGAAAAGCCGTTATTATGTCATAACTCTGATCTTCAAATGGCAATGGAGGAATAACTGCATGCTGAAAGTCAAGATTAATAATTTTATTGTAGTTCTTTCTGTTTTCTTCAACAGTCGATTTATCGTAATCAATTCCGGTTATATGCGCTGCTGAACCTGACATCAGGGCTGTACCGTATGCCAGTCCACAGCCTACATCCAATACCCTTTTCCCCTGTATCAAAGGCTTTGCAAACTCGTAAGCAAACTGACATCGCTGGTATGTAACGTTATTTGAATCGTCGTGATGGGCACGCTCGTGTGAACTCATAATGCTTGTTTATCGGGGTGCGAATTTATGTAATTATTGATTGAATCAATCTACAAAAATTTGGAATTTCATTCCCATTTTAAATATATAAAATATTTTAATGATAGTATATAAATCCGTTTTATAATATCATTAAAATTATAATTTATTGCCTATCAATTTTATATGAAATATTAATTTGATAGGCAATTAGTTAATAGTCAAAAGTTAATTAACGAATTAGCTAATTAACGAATTAACAAATTAATTCAAGTAACAGAGTATAATAATTACCAAAAAAGCCACCCTTTCGGATGGCCTTCACTTTTGATTATGTATGGGCTTTCTTAATGGCTTATTATGAGTCTTGCCGTTTTAATTTCTTTAAGATCGGCAAAGACCTTATAAAAATAAATTCCAGCGGGAAACTCATTCGTCCGAATGGCCAAAGGAACTAAAGGATTGTCAACATGTGTTGAATAAACCGTTTTTCCCGTAAGGTCATATAAAGAAAAACTGACATTCCCGGAACTGACATCTTTAAACTGAATATTTACAAACTCATTAGCGGGTAGCGGATACGTAGTAACGGTAGGCAATACGTTGAACTTATTGATGGAAGTAGGATTATTAACAGTTGAAGGAATCATCAGACTTAAATCAACAGAATACAATTGATTTCCTGTACCTGTGTTTTCATCAGTAATATATATTTCATTGTTGCTTGAAAAGCTGACACTTTCTTTCTGTGTCCAATTGCCTGCAATAGCAAGAAGGGTATGTTGTCCTCTGAAAAAATCAGCGCCGGTGAAGTTTCTGAATAAATGCATTTGCATATAAGATAGCAGAATTACAGAAGAGCCGTCCGGACTAATGTCTGCAGATGTTATGCGATCACCTGTATAGAAGCTATCAACTAACGTTGCAGTATATGTCCCGGGGACATCGGGCAAAGAATACATTTTAGTGTATCCGATTGCAGAACCATTTGCTTTACTGAAAATGTAAAGTTGTCCCTGAAAATGAAAGAATGCTTCAGCATCAAAATTCATCCATGAAGAAGGGAAACTTGTTTGGTCAGGATAAGTAAATCTGATTTCTTCTGCTGTAACTGCATTACTACTTATGCCTGAAGGGTATGGCAACCTATATATGCGAAGATTCGTGCGGTTGTGTAAGTTGTTGCCAAAGTCGCCGATAAACATATAGTTCCTGGCAAAATCATGTGTCATTTCTTCCCAGTCTGAATTTATGGCATTGGATACTGTTATTGTTTTTAATAGAGAGCCATCATTTGCTATGGAAAATATTTCATTGGAGTTTCCTGAATCATTCAAAGACCAAAAAGTTGAGTTTCCGGCGTAATCCAGTGCTGAACTTTCCATTAGAAAAGATGATAAATTTCCTTTTGTTATTGTATTTACGGAAATAGCAAAAGTTTCTGCTGTCAGGATCATTAACATGAGCAATAACGACATGCTAATAACCTTCTTGTAAATGTTCCTCATTAATTTTTTTTTAAATTACATTTGATGAATTCTGAAACGAATCAGAGAAGCGAAAGTTAATCGCCTGATAATAAAATAATAAGAAGAATCTACACTTATATTACAGTGAAGACAAATTGCGTTTTTTAATCAAATACAAAATAAAACATCAAAAAAACTGTTTTTAAGGTGCTAATTGAAATTGT
This sequence comes from Bacteroidota bacterium, assembly GCA_043756425.1. Lineage (GTDB taxonomy): Bacteria > Bacteroidota > Bacteroidia > AKYH767-A > 2013-40CM-41-45 > JADKIH01. The sequence continues at coordinate 392 of JAYURB010000566.1, read as the reverse complement.
CTTCAAATCCCTTCATTTCCAATACTAATTTCAATAATTTTTTACCTTCGCATCCACTCAATTTTATCCCGAATTATGAATTATCAACGAATAAATAACATTACCGGCTGGATAGTATTTCTCATTGCCTGTTTTACTTTTATATCTACCATTGAACCAACAGGAAGCTTTTGGGATTGCGGAGAATTTATTGCAACGGCACATAAGCTTGAAGTTGGACACCCACCCGGTGCTCCATTATTTTTAATGCTTGCACGTGTGTTCATTCTTTTTGGTGGATCGGATGTTACCATGTATCCAATAATGGTCAATATTCTTTCAGCTTTAATGAGTGCCTTCACAGTACTTTTCTTATTCTGGACAATAACAGCACTTGCAAAGAAATTTGTAAT
>JAYURB010000565.1:0-2493 GCA_043756425.1 Bacteroidota bacterium | reverse complement strand
ATACTTGTTCCGGCAGCACTTCATACAGATTTCAAAAAAGGGAAAATTGAATTCCTTAGAAGCGATAACAAATTAAAAGATTTTACATTAAACTTTACACCTGATAGCAGTGGTCGGTTTTTAATAGAACGTAAAAGATTCTCATACGGTTTTTATAAGACCCGAATAGAATGGGTGAATTCAGAGAAACCATATTATCGGGAACAAACCATCTTCTTTCAGTAATGAATGAAATAATGCTCTTATTCCTATCGGGATTTTCAATCGGAATTCTGGGAAGTTTCCATTGTATTGGCATGTGCGGTCCTCTGGCACTGGCTTTACCTGTTGAAAATTCCGGCAATAAGACGGCTTCCATTTTACTTTATAATATTGGCAGAGCATTATCCTATACCGCCATGGGGGTATTTTTTGGCTTAATTGGTGAAAGTTTTGCTATCTTTAAATTGCAGCAAATATTATCTATCATAGCCGGGGTGTTCATATTTGTTATATTATTATCCGATAAAATCGGCAATCCTCATGTTTTTTTCCTTTCGCGTTTCACGCAGAAAATTAAAACAAAACTAAGCACCTATCTAAAATCAGAGAAAACGTGCCTCTCCTATTTAAACATTGGCATTGTCAATGGTTTTTTACCATGCGGATTGGTATATATCGCCATAGCTGCTGCAATTGCAACAGGAAGCATTTTTAACAGCGCCATGCTCATGTTCGCCTTTGGATTGGGAACATTACCCATTATGGCATTCACAATGGCATTCGGTAAATTTATTTCCTTCAACCTTCGCATGAAGCTCAATAAAATTTCACCTTATATGATCCTGTGTGTGGCATTGCTCTTAATTTTAAGGGGTATGAATTTGGGCATTCCCTATGTTTCGCCAAAGCACAACAAAGGCCATGTGAATTGTTGTGAACGAAAATAACAGCTGCCTGCTTAAATTTGGTGTTGCACTTGCAAACAAAATAAAAAGTGATATTTTTGTGAAACATGCCTATTCGTTTTAAATTATTGCTTTGCCTGTTTAGCCTCCCTTTTCTGCTGCATTCCAAATGTAACAAAGACACAATTTATACTTTTACCTTTCAGCCAGGTAAAACCATCAAAATACTCACCGGCAGAAATATTTTCAAATACAACGATTCGAGCGATATTCTCAATTACCTGTCGCAGCAATATGATAGTATTTCTAAAACCTATATTAACCAAAACCGGGCAACATTCACTATCAATTCCGACAGACAGACTACCTATTATTTATATGAGAACTGGGACAATACTTTAAAAGCTTGGATTAACAACACCACTTACACCCAGACCTTTAACACCAATAAAAATTTGACAGAATACCACTATAAACTCTGGAGTAAAACCAGTAAAGTATGGTATAGTTTATTTAAATATCAATACAGTTATGCTGCCAAAGACCATATCTATGAAAAGTTGAGACTCAACTGGAATACAACAAACAATACATGGGATTCCAGCAATATGGACCGTTATATTTATGATGACAGTATGAATGTGAGTACCTATTATTTAAAGTCCTATATGAGTTTACAAAAAGCATTTATCTATGACTATAAGGTTTATTATCAATACGACATTCATAATAATACCATCTGGGAGGAACGTGTAAGGTGGAACCCCGGAAATAACGAATGGCTAAGAGCTTCCAGATATGAAAGAATTTTTAACAACCGCAATCAGATTCTTGAGAACAAACTTTATTCAATTATCAATGATAGTTTATATAAAAACCAGGTATACACTTATCAATATGACACAGCCGGCAATGAACTGGTAAGTCAGTCAAAATACTACGATATTGCTACAGACTCCATGGTGACAGGTTACCGAATCAACTCGACTTATAATGCAAAAAATCAGAATACAGAGGCCACCTCTGTAGACTGGAGTAAGAAAACATTCAATTATACCGACACATTTTACAGATACATTTATATTTATTCCGGGACTAATAGTATTGAGGATCACTATAGGCTCTATAACAAAAATTCACAACGCTGGGACAACTCCTATAAATATGTCAATAAATTTAACAGCAACAACGACCTCATACAAAGAAATTACTTTACCTGGGACACTCTAAGTAATGCATGGATGAAGCAGTCTGAGCGAACTTATGATTTTAATGGAAGCGACCTTATAAGTTCTGATAATTTCAATACTTGGGACTCTGCTGCCGGTTATTACATAATCCATGGGCGCGAGGAATACAGATGCGTAAAAACGTCCAACCCGACATCACTCTCTGTAACTATAAACCCGGGGATTTCCATTTACCCCAATCCTTCCACTTACAGTGTATTAAATATCGACAGTCAATACGCCGGCACCATGCAACTATATAACCTGATGGGTATACTTGTTAAAACTGTTGTCGAACGTGGTTTCGTGGCCCTGCCCTTGGGACTGCACGCTGATCCGCAACTGGGCCTTGCCGGTTGGGTGCAAGCGCAGTTCAC
>JAYURB010000564.1:0-2495 GCA_043756425.1 Bacteroidota bacterium | reverse complement strand
TTAAAGGAGATAAGGCCACAACGGATATTGTAATTGTTTGTCCAACAAATACGATAAATGCATATACAAATTCAGGTGGATCTAGTTTGTACGTTAATGGAACAGAGATAGTATCTTTCATACGACCTCAATATATTTTGCAAGCATATTGCAGCGATTTCATAAAGTGGATAATGCCCTGGATTGCCTCTTCGACTACGAACCCGAATGGATATACCGTAAACTTTATTTCTGATACGGACATGGATGATTATACTGAAATCGAAAATGCAAAACTGCTGATCGTCCCGGGGCATAGCGAATACTGGACACGGCAGGCACGCCTCAACTTTGACAGGTTTGTTGATGAGGGAATGAATGAAGTCGGACACGATCGCCATGCTTTAATTCTTTCCGGTAACACCATGTGGTGGCAGGTGCGCTATCAGGATGACCCGAACAATGCGGCAAATCCACAATTGGTTTGCCACAGAGGTTCTAATTGGGGAATTGTTGGTCAAGCTCCGGTTTCACACGATGATCCTATTCAGAGTATAAGCCCATTGCTTGCAACATATCATTGGAACGAACCCTCACTTAAATATTCCATTCTTGGCAGTATTGGTTCTGATTGGCTGAGAGGAGGTGTTACCGGCATGACTTACTCCGGATTCAATATGTTGATGGAAGACCCTCAATCCACTTCTTCTTATCCCAAATCTCCATTATTAAATGGCACGAATTTATTGTTTCATCAATTAATTAATATAGCTGCAAGTCCCGTGGAATACGATGGAACTTTGATGAAAGGTGATATAAATGGAAACGCAACGTTGAATGCCAATGGAGACCCGGAATTAGACCTTTCTGCTTTGGGATTTTATAGATCTGAAATGATCGGATATGACAAATTAGACCAATCTTATCCTGATGAGCAACCCGGTAATTTGCAAGAAGCTTTCTGCCCGTTTATGGTCTTTCAAAAAACTAGTACATCGGGTACAATAATCAATACAAATATTAACAGGTGGTGTTCTCATACAGATGGATGGACCGGAACTAATCCTCAATTAAAAGTGATTACTGAAAACATGATAAACCTTATGATAGATGATGTTGCAAATAATCTTCACGGTAACAATCTTTTTTCAAATCCCACTCCTCCAACATCTATTACAGTTTCCCCTGCTTATACAAATGTCAGTTACAGCGCTTGCGATGGCGGAAGCGTTAAATTTACTCCAGGCGGAATTTATTTGGACCAGGCATATAAAATAGATAATGGTTATACATTTAATCATAGTACTTTTACCGGCACAACCCTGGCATTTGCTGATATCTATCAGGAAAGAAATAACAATACCACTCTTGCAGAATTTGATGCAACCTGTGGAAGTTATCAGGCGTTCAAAATCGGGACAGCAAGCAATGAAAAAAATACAGCCAATGAACAAACCGACGAATTAATTTTTTCTCTCTATCCCAATCCAACCATGAGCACATTCATGTTACAATTACAAACAAAAAGTGCTTCGGTAAAAGATGTTTCTGTTTACAATGCCATCGGTACGGAAATCTTTCACAAGGAGAAACTAAGTGCTTCAGGCACTGTTATAGATTTAGCTAATAACCCAAAAGGCATCTACTTCGTTAAACTTATTCAAGAAGGGAAAGAAACGGTGAAAAAAATTATTTATATGTAGTTAATCAAACATCCATGCGACTGAATTTGACAATTACTCATAAAAAAAGCGAAGATCAAAATCTTCGCTTAATTTTTTTAAAACTTTGTATCATTACTCAGCAACAACTTCGAAATTAATCTTCGCTTTTACGTCCTTATGTATGTTAACGGTTGCAGTATATAAACCCGGAGATTTAATATGCTCTGTATCGAGGTGAATCTTTTTACGATCCACAATTACATCGTGTTTAGAAAGTGCATCTGCAATCTGAAGTGAATTGACAGAGCAAAAAATTTTACAGCTTTCTCCTACTTTAGTCAAGTTGGAAAACCTAAAACACCATTTTTAAGCTTAATTCATACTTGTTCATAAATAAGTTTTTTATTTTTTGATAATCATTTGCTTTTATTAAATTTTTATGATACACTTTGTATAAAATTTTCTACTATGAATCCTAACTACTCCAACACCCCGACGCTCCTACACTCCAATCGAAATCATTTAAAAGGAATTAAAATTACATTGATAATTCTATGTTTCCTTGTTAATAGATCCAATGCGCAACTGAATATTTCGCCTGTTACGAGCAGTTATCCGGGTGGTTATAATATAAAATGTCATGGAGCGACAAACGGTTGGATAGATATTTTAGTAGAAGGAGGTGTCGAACCGTATTGGTTTTACTGGAGTAATGGATCATTTGATCAGAGTCTTGACAATCTTGCTGCAGGTGATTACACTGTTGTCGTCTATGACAGCAATAACCTCATTGATTCAATAACGGTTACTCTCTATGAGCCGAATGAATTAGCCATTCAATTTGAGCCAAGG
>JAYURB010000563.1:0-2497 GCA_043756425.1 Bacteroidota bacterium | reverse complement strand
TTCGGCGCGTATTTTTATCGTTCTAAGGTCTATAAAGCTAAGAAGGATTATCAAAATGCACTCAACGATGCTTTATTTATAAAACAAAGCGGACAGTCAATTGATGAGAATTATATTGTTGAATTGCAGAATTTGTTGCAATAGATCACCTATGTTGCAAATTAATCTATTTTATTGAGAATCCTTTCGAAACTTTGTAGTCGTTTCGTTTAAATCTGTCCTTAAGTATCTTTTAAAATTATTTCAATATTTTATATTGATTAGCATGTAAGATGAAACACCGGGTTAGCAACGATTTGCCAAGTTTCGCAACAACAATAAAATTTATTACCTTTCCTCCTAATACAGAATAGAATTTTATTTTTCGGTGATTTGTTTTAATTTTAAAAATTAATTTGTAAATTCTATAAGTGTAAGTAATAAGTTATACCAAATATACAAATGACTAATAGATTAGAACAATTTAAAAACGATGGGTATTTAATTCTTAACGGATTTAATTCAGATCTGGAATGTGACAACTTAATGGAACGAGCAGCTGCATTAGTAGAAGGCTTTAACTACGATGGCCATCCGTCTGTTTTCCAAACGAACGATCAAACAAAAACTTCCGATGAGTATTTTCTTAATTCCGGTGATCGCATCTCTTTCTTTTTTGAAAAGGACGCTTTTGATACTAAAGGAAATCTTAAAAACGATTTATTCCACTCCCTTAATAAAATCGGTCATGCTTTGCATGATATAGATCCTGTATTTAAGCGGTTTTCAAGATCTGTTCAGATGAAAAAATTAGCTTCTGATCTTAACTTAACCGATTCAATAATTATCCAAAGTATGTACATTTTTAAACATGCCGGAATTGGAGGAAACGTGGATATACATCAAGATGCAAGTTTTTTATATACTCAACCACAATCCTGTATTGGATTTTGGTTTGCTTTAGAAGATGCAACAAAGGAAAATGGTTGTTTGTGGGCTATGCCGGGAGGGCATCGGACAGCCTTGCGTTCATGGTTCCGAAAGAAAGAAGGCGGCGGAACAGAAAATGTTACGTTAAATAATGAATCAATATCCATGGATCAGATGAAAGCGCTGGAAGTAAAGAAGGGAACATGTATTGTACTTGATGGATTACTTCCTCATTATAGTTTACCTAACACCGGCAGCAAATCAAGACAGGCGTATTCAATACATACTATAAATAAAAATTACAATTATCCATTGGAAAATTGGCTGCAACGGACGACCGGTGAGCTTTCAGGTATTTAACTTAGCAATTTAGAAAAGGCAAATTATTAATTAATGCTACATTCTTTATCCAGAACTTGTACAGTTCTGATGTAAAATTCATGCGCTTCTTCCACTGTTTTGCCAATGCAAACAACACCGAGTTTTCCATATTGCGACAATGCGCCAATCATGTGAAACATTACTCCCGTTTGTTTCGAACTATCGTATAAAATATGATTGCAAATGGCAATGTCGATTAAATCTTGGGGTGTAAGTCCAATATATTTTTCACTCACTAAATTATCTGAAGCAAAATAGCAGCGCTTTTCTCCGTTGGACATTTTATAAATTCCTTCCTTCCAGTTAAAATCCCCATCCGTTAAAAACTTAAGCATAATATACGGATGTGTAGTACCGCCCTTGCGTAAATTAATTTCAATTGCATAATGTTTCCACCCTACCGGTTGTTTAACCGATAAAAAATCAATACTGAACCTGCCCAATACGCCCAATCGCTGCATTTCATAGGAAATGGCTTGAGCCATCATTGCTATTTCCGTATTGTATCTTATGTTGGCAGGAAAAGTAGCTCCAAGAAAAACTTGTCCGCTTTCGCCGCCCAGCAGTTGATCGTGTGTCGATATAATTTCAGGTTCGCCAAGCGGATTTATCCTGCATTGCACGGAAGGAGATTCTTTGTATTCACCTTCGATAAATTCTTCTACAATGCCGCCCATACTGCTAAACTTCTTTATAAACATTCCATAGCTTAACTGATTTGCTATAATTAATAAACTCTGTGGCAGTTTTTTTAGGATTTCAGCCGCTAAATTATTTTGCAATCCGTCAACTGCTGAATAATTGAATATGGCATTTCCTTCACCGGAAAATCCGTCATTCATCTTTACTACTGCTTTGCGCAATATTGGATTGTTTATTTTTAATTGTGCAAGCGCAAGAGCAATATCGTTTTCGTTTTGCAGCGATTCAAAACCGGCCGCTAATGGAATGTTTAACTTTTTAAATATTTCACGACTGCCTTTTTTTGTGCCCAGATATAAAAGTTTAGGATCGCAACCAAAAATTGGAATATCCAAAGCAAGCGAAAGCTGTTTTTCGTATTCAGTAACATTGAAAGAAGCCATGTGAGCCAGTTGCGGGAATTTAATGGCTTCCTTAATTCTTTTAATTAAGCGCGGACGTTCAAGAATTTTTTCAGTAAGGGACCTGGAAGATGCATCGTAGCAGCTCAATATCGTTAACCGCT
>JAYURB010000562.1:0-5736 GCA_043756425.1 Bacteroidota bacterium | reverse complement strand
TAGTACAAAAAAGTTCCCATTAGTTTAACGGGAATTTATTTTAAGGGAATTGTTACGGATAAAAGCTTTATGAGATAATTTTTGAAACATTAATAAGTATTCCTTTAGTTTGAAATTAGATAATTTGATGATTTCATTTTTGGAAGAATAAAATAAATAAAAATTAAAATGCATATCCGACTTCCGCTTACTAAAATAAATATTCATTTAATAATTTCCATCCTTTTAATTGCAACTTCAATTTCTTGTGCACTAAAATCGAAGAAAGATGAAACTCAAATCATTCAAAACACAACTCCAAAAACTATGAAAATCACAAAATCAGATGAAGATTGGAAAAAGCAACTAACTCCCGAACAATATAACGTAACCCGACAAAAAGGTACAGAGCGTGCTTTCACCGGCAAGTACTGGGACAATCACGAAAAAGGAAATTATTATTGTATTTGTTGCAACAATCTTCTCTTTACTTCAGAAACAAAATTTGAATCGGGAACAGGATGGCCAAGTTTTTATGCGCCGGTAAATAAGGATGCTGTAGCGGAAAATACCGACAATGCTTTCGGCATGAGTCGGACAGAAGTTGTATGCAGTCAGTGCGGTGCTCACCTCGGGCATGTTTTCGATGATGGACCGAAGCCTACGGGGTTGAGGTATTGTATGAACTCTGCTTCTTTAAAGTTCGAAAAATAATTTTTATTTTGTTTGGTGGAAAGGTTATTACTTTGAAAAACCATTTTTACTTTTTTTAAGGTCGGATTTTAACGCAAAGGCGCCACGCACTGCAAAGGACCGCAACGGTTGCAGTACAAATTTTTATGATTAAATTTTCCCGAACCTCTTTGCGAAACGTGGCGGTCCGTGGCGCCTTTGCGTTAAAATCCAAAACCAAAGTACATTCCAACAGTATTTATCCCATAAAAAATCAATGCCTCAAAACAACCTTCCTTGACAAGGCACTCTTCCCCGAAATCAATTGCACAAAATACATACCCGAAGCCCACGAAGAGGTTTTTATTGTTGCTTTTTCTTCCCTCACACTTTTCTCAAATACTTTTTCGCCAATAGAATTATAAACCTTTAACAGAGTAGAATTATTACCGGTATTATAAAATCGAATTTCCATATTGTCATTCACAGGATTTGGAAAAACTTCAAAAGTTGGTCGTATAAAAATGTCGTTTGAAATACCCGAGAAAGGAGTATGCTGGTATCGTATCTCTGCTCCTCCTGTTGCTTGTCCGATGATAATATCCGTATAACCGTCGTGATTTAAATCGCCTCCATTTACAGAAATATTAAACTTAACCCTGGAACTCTCCACCGTATCATAAACAGTTCCTGCCAGATGAAAACAACCAAAAAGATTGCCATCGATATTATCGTACTGATAAATATTGCCTTTCTCATTTGATACCAATAAACGCGTAGCGCCCAAACTATCATAGAAAAAGGGAACGGTATAACCGTCTGTTGTGCCTTGGCCCTGCAACACGATGCATCCCAATGAATCGTTATCAGGCAGACTTCCAAATTGAGGAGTTGTAATGCTTCCTGTATTTTTATAATAATACAAAAATCCTCTTTGACCTCCTATTATAAGATCGAGCAAACCATCCTTGTTCAGATCAAAAATTTGTGGAGTAGAAAAATTTCCCACATCGATAGCCATATAATTTACCTGAGGACCTACAAACGTTGCAGGATTTCCGGCTCCTGCCGTATTTTCATAATAATGCAAATGACCATCCTGAACACCAAGCATCATATCCTGATCACCGTCACCATCCAAATCACCGAATGTTGGAAAAATATAATTAGAATATAAATGCGGACCTGTTAACCCTGCAAAATCAGTAGAAATCAAATCGAAAGCCGGATTGGAAGGAGTGCCAATATTTTTATAGAGATATAATCCTGTTTCATACGTTCCGGCAAGAGAATCATAAACCGATTTATTGATTACAAGGTCTAAAAGACTATCACAATCGTAATCCAAAAAAGCAGGACAAGCAATTTCTCCTGCATCAATCATATCCTTCTGCAGAAAAGAATTGGATTCAAAATTAAATATTGGAGAAGCATTTGTTCCTGTATTTTTATACAACCAGAGTCCATATTTATTTCTGTAATCACTTGGCATAATAATCAGATCGTTTTTACCATCGTTATCAGCATCAAGATATGCATGATAATGGAATCCGCTAAAATAAGACGAGTAATTGTATGAAGGAAACAAGGTATCCTGGGAATCCATTTCGGTTCCATTGTTATGAACCATTAACGTATTCTGCGCAGCGATGTCGCCAACGAGAAGGTCCTTAAATCCGTTTCCGTCAATATCAATTGCAAAAATACTTGATACAGTATCGTCGCGCGGTGCAGCTTTACTTTGATCTCCATCGGGCTCAATAAAATCATCCTCCATAAATTGTCTGCGTGTGGAATTAATAGGCATAGGCCGTCCCATGCGGCATGGGCATTGAAAACATCCAACTTCATTGGCTCCGCCTATCTTCAGCTGAAAATTTCCCCAGCATAGACTCTCAAGAGCAAATTTCAATGAATCGCAATTTCCATAAAGTTCTTTGGACAAGTTTTTGTGATATATTATTCGTCCGTTAGGTACTGTGCTATAACCCAGTATATCCATATCACCATCACCATCGATATCGTTAAAATTTGGTATAGCGATGGAATTAGTAAAAATATTTTGCTGCAATGTAACATACGTTTCTTGCAGACAGGAATCAGCAACTGTCCAGTTAAATCCTGTGCCTGTTGTGTAATTATTTTTATAAACTGCAATACCTGAACATTGAATTTTAGAAGAAGCAGTAAAAAAATCTGCTTTGCCATCGCAATTGTAATCGTATAAAAATGCCCATGATTTTACCGGAGGGAATTTGTTGATGTATTGCAGCGCATAATCCCAAGCGAGCTGAGACGATGTATTTCCATTGTTAAGAAAGGTTAGAATTCTGTTATTGAATCCATCGAACATAAATATGTCGGATAGGCCATCGTTGTTTAAATCAACTGATGACATCTTTGGAAAATTGATTCCACCTACCCAGGAAAAGCGAAGAGGCTGGCCGTTTTCTGTAACAGGAATGTTTAAAGTCTGATCAAATTGCGCCTGTGCCAAAGCCGATGTTGAACAGGCAAACACTAAAATGTAAAATATCAATTTCCGCATATTACAAAGATAGTAATCCATTTGAAATTTATTGTCGGGTCCAAAAATAACCAGCATCAAATTCTCAATTAATAATCAATTAAAACTTACCGTCATCCTTTGCGAAACTTTGCGGTAAACCTTTGCGAACTTTGCGGTAAAAAACAGACATTAAAAATTTAACCGCAAAGTAAATCCGCAAAGTTTCGCAAACGCAGCATTATAGTGCTCAGGATGATTAATTTTCTAAATAAATTTTACAATTGCAACTTTACCGTTAATCCTGTATCTTGTAATCGTAAATAAATTTACTTTAGAACAAACCACAACACATGCCCTCCTTCGACATCATCAGCAAAATAGATTTACAAAAACTCGACAATGCCATCAATGCAACGAGTAAAGAAATAACCACCCGTTACGATTTCAACACTTCAAAGACTAAGATTGAACTCGATAAAAAAACAATGATGATTCATATCCTCACAGAAAACGATATGCGGATGAAAACAATTGAAGGAGTTATTATTAGCCGAATGATTAAGCAGGGGCTCGATCCACAATCTCTCGATGTAGGCAAAGAACTTTATGCTTCCGGCAATATGGTAAAGAAAGACATTACCATCAAACAAGGAGTAGATAAAGAAACAGCTAAAAAACTTGTCAAAAGAATTAAAGAAACAGGAATGAAAGTACAGTCATCGGTTATGGACGACCAAATCCGCATAACAGGAAAAAAGATTGACGATTTACAGAAGCTGATTTCTTTACTAGAGGAAACACCGGCGGGGATACCGTTACAGTTTGAGAATTTTCGGAGCTAGTTTTACCTATACTTGAAACTTTCAGGTTTTGTAAATATAGATTATCTCGCAATGAGAATTGTTTTAATAAAAGAACCGGCTTATAGGCAATTGTTAAGCTGAATCGGAAAAATAATCTTTGACTATTTAAAAAACATCATTGTTATTGCTAGTAATGATGGTATGTGCGGCAGGGTGAGAGGGAACACCGTACGAAGTTCAGGCGCAAGCCTTTTTTACACTAAAGCTTGTTTACAGGCGATTAAAAATGCTGGTCTTTTTAATATAAGGAGCCCAAGGGCGGAGTATGTATTCTCTTGCGCCCAAAGGACTTGTATTGTCCGTAGTTTTCCCACCTGAAATTGAAATCACAAAACCAAACCGATTGTAGCATTGTACTAACTTCTCCGTATTTCAGCGCCGGCTTCTCTTTCGTAGGCCGCCATTAAGCGATCCATGACTTTATTGATTTGCTGATCGGTTAATGTTTGCTGATCATCCTGAAGAATAAAACTTAAAGCGCAGGATTTTTTACCGGCTTCAATTTTGTCGCCATCATAAACATCGAAAAGCCTGATGTCAATCAACAACTTTTTTTCCGCATCAAAAGCAATTTTCTCGAGCTGTTGGTAGCTGATTTCATTGCGCACCAGCATAGATAGGTCGCGTTTTACGGCAGGGAATTTTGAAACTTCTTTGTACCGTACAGGTTTTTTTCTTGCATACTTTAGAATAGTATCCCAATGCAATTCAGCAAAAAAAACATTTTGAGAAATATCGAATTTCTTTAGCATGGATTTACTTACCATTCCGAAATCAACAAGTGTTTCTTTATTTTTTTGCATGATCATTCCCTGTGCGAAAGCTTGATTAGAACTTTCCATTTCCGGGGAGTCTTCAATTCCACATAGCGCGAGTATATTCTTGACATACGCTTTCAATAAATAAAAATCAACTTCAACCTCTTTAACTTTCCAGGATTCTTCATTCTTGTTTCCGGTTAATAAAAGCGAAAATCGGTAATTCTCTTTGTAATGATTTTCATTTTTGAAATAAACCTTACCGAATTCAAAAAACTTGAGGTTGTTTTGCTTTCTGTTTAAATTAAACAATACTGTTTCTAGTGCTGTAGTCAATAAATCCTGACGTAAAATCGAAAGCTCCTGACTAAGTGGATTTAAAAGATTTACAGCTGTTGACTCTCCATCGGCAATTAGAGAAGTATATTCCTTTTTGACCAGAGAGTTATTAATAATTTCATTAAAGCCATTTGCGGAAAGATATTCCGCTATTTTATGCTGGAAACTTTCTTTATTAAACTCAACAACGCCGGGAAGCGAAGTTGAAATTTTTTCCCTTACGGGAATTCTGTCATAACCATAAATGCGCAATATTTCCTCCACAACATCGACCGGACGACTTACATCAACCTTAAAAGCCGGAACTTCAATTTTTAGTTTTTCCGAATCAGCTGAAAGAATTTTAATATCCAACGATTCAAGAATTGTTTGAATGACTTTCCGGTCAATCACTTCGCCACTGAATCTGTCAAGATAGTTGTATGAAATTTCAAAAACAGCAGGAAGAACCTTCACTGGATAAATATCAACCACCTCAGAAGCAATCACCCCTCCGGCAATCTCACAAACCATAGTGGCCGCGCGATTCATCGCGCTCAAAGTAATCTCAGGATCCGTCCCTCTTTCAAATCTAAAAGAAGCATCTGTTTTCAATCCATGTCTCTTAGATGTTTTT
>JAYURB010000561.1:0-15045 GCA_043756425.1 Bacteroidota bacterium | reverse complement strand
ACAAATCCAAATAGGCAGTCAACTCTTTTTAATAAAAAGATTGCAGTAGATCAGTCCATTAGTCTGCGTGCTGCACTATTCGAAAATTCACAACAAAGCGGAAAGATTTTTACTAAAAAATTTTATGTAAACAGTGCAACAGGAAGAAATATATCACTTACTAATCCGCCTCACGCCGAATACTCCAAAGGCGGTGCTTCTTCATTGGTCGACGGATATACAGGAGATTTACCGTGGCTCCCTTCTGAATGGCTGGGTTTTTCGGGAAAGGACCTGGAAGCAGTAATCGATCTTGACGAAAGGAAAAATGTTTCACGCATTTCTGTAGATGTATTAAATGATGAGGCAGGCAAAATTTTTCTTCCAAAGCAGGTAGTTGTGAAATATAGCGAGGATGGAGAAAACTACAAGATTGCAGCGTCAATCGATTCGACGGAAATTAAGCAAATGAATAGAAGACTTGTACTTAGTTTTCCTCCCATCAGGACCCGATGGATTAAAGTATTTGCAGAAAACTCAAACGGCAAAGACTGGTTATTTGCCGATGAATTAATGATTGAATAGTGAAATGTTTAACCCCTGAAAGCTAATTGTTATAAAACTTCGAGTCCCAATTCAGAGAGCTAAAAGTCTTTTCATATGAAATGCCAAGCCAAAGGGAAATTCCAAATAGTCCAATAAAAGTATGGATAGTCAGCCAAAGTCTGAGGAACATTTCGCTTTCAAAATTAATGATGTTCATTATGGCAGAAGACAATGAAAATGAAAATAAAAAACTGCACAATAATAGTGTAAGGAGTAATGTTTTTAAATTTTGTAGCGGCCAGGTGAGAATTCTTCTGTACCAGGTAAGATTACTTCCCCATTGATGAATCAGATAAAAAGAATTTTCGGATAAAGGAACAAATAGCAGTGGATCCTTATTTATGTTTTCTAATTTAAATGCTCCCCCCGGTGCAACGATTCGAAAGGACTCTACTGTCGTATTATATTTTTTTTCGAATGTCTTTATTGCAGTTATGGCTTCATAAGGATAGGAGGAACGGAAAAGAGAAGTGTCCAGAAAACGCAAACGGTAGCGTATGCAAACGCTGCGGATTTCTTCAAGTGAAAATATATTTTCTTTTTCAGGATTATTTAAATTTAAAGAAGAGCCTTTTCCGGAAACATCCTTTAAGCGCAACATAATTTCTTTGTCTTTCTCCACGGATTCAGCTAAAAAGCTTTTAGCTTCCTTTAATAATTGATTTCGACGAGCTTTTTCTTTATCAAGTTCATCTCTGATATTAATAGGTGAAAAAATCATACGTATCGAGCTTGGATATTTATACTTAATATGAAATTAAAGGTACAAATTTATTTCTAAAGGGTCATGTCGGATAGATCTTTAACTAAAAGGCACAAAAAAAGCCACCCTGAAACAGGGCGGCTTTTAAGTTTGAAAACAGAAAAGGAATTAGTAATCCATTCCGCCTCCCATGCCACCCGGCATTGCAGGCGCTGGTTTGTCTTCTTTAATTTCAGCAAGTACACATTCCGTTGTAAGAAGCATGCCTGCAATTGAAGCTGCATTCTCAAGCGCTACGCGAGTAACCTTTGTAGGGTCAATTACTCCTGCGGCATATAGGTTTTCGTATTTATCCGTACGGGCATTGTAACCGAAGTCTTCTTTACCTTCACGAACTTTCTGAACAACAATAGATCCTTCAAGACCTGCATTCTGAACAATCTGACGAAGAGGCTCTTCTAAAGCGCGCTTAATGATAGCAACACCTGTTGTCTCATCTTCATTTTCTCCGGTAAAATTATCAAGAGCAGTTATGCAGCGAATATATGCAACTCCACCACCCGGTACAATTCCTTCTTCAACAGCTGCACGAGTTGCATGCAATGCATCATCAACACGGTCTTTTTTCTCTTTCATTTCAACCTCAGTAGCTGCTCCTACATAGAGAACAGCAACACCGCCGGCTAATTTAGCAAGACGCTCCTGAAGCTTTTCTTTATCGTAATCAGAAGTAGTAGATTCAATCTGCGCTTTAATCTGGTTTACACGTGCAGTGATGTCGGCTTTCTTGCCTGAACCACCTACGATTATTGTATTGTCTTTATCTATGGTAACCTTCTCGGCTTTTCCAAGATAAGTAAGGTCAGCATTCTCCAATTTGAAACCGCGCTCTTCAGAGATCATTGTACCACCGGTTAGAATTGCAATGTCTTCAAGCATTGCTTTACGGCGATCACCGAAACCGGGAGCTTTTACTGCAACCACTTTCAGGGAACCACGAATTTTATTTACAACAAGAGTAGCAAGTGCTTCACCGTCTACTTCCTCAGATATAATGAGGAGTGGATGACCGGTTTGAACTTGTTTTTCAAGAAGCGGTAATAACTCCTTCATATTGCTGATTTTTTTATCGTAAATCAAAATATCAGGATTTTCAAGAACAGCTTCCATTTTGTCTGCATTGGTAACAAAATAAGGTGAAATATAACCCCTGTCAAATTGCATACCTTCTACAATTTCAACTGTTGTTTCTGTCCCTTTTGCTTCTTCAACAGTGATAACTCCTTCTTTCTTTACTTTTTCCATTGCTGTTGCAATCAATGTTCCGATTTCAGAATCGTTATTAGCCGAAATAGATGCAACCTGCTTTATCTTGCTGATATCGTCACCAACTTTTTTGCTCATTTTCTGAAGAGCTGCAATAACTTTTTCTACTGCTTTGTCAATACCGCGTTTCAAATCCATTGGATTCGCGCCTGCAGCAACATTTTTTAAACCGGCAGTAACAATTGCCTGAGCAAGTACCGTAGCTGTTGTAGTTCCGTCACCCGCAACGTCAGCAGTTTTTGAAGCAACCTCTTTAAGCATCTGGGCGCCCATGTTTTCAATTGGATCTTTCAATTCGATCTCTTTTGCAACCGTTACACCGTCTTTGGTGATAATAGGGGAACCGAATTTTTTATCGATAATTACATTCCGGCCTTTTGGACCTAATGTTACTTTTACTGCATTAGAAAGTGCGTCTACACCTTTTTTCAGGCGATCGCGTGCTTCTATATTAAAATTGATGTCTTTTGCCATTGTTGAATTGATTTTTAGGTTTTATGATTTGTTTAAATAAAATTAAAAAACGAAAACGGTTAAATGTTTTCGTTTAGAGAATTGCAAAAATGTCGCTTTCGCGCATGATTAAAAATTCTTTGCCTTCGATGTTAATCTCCGTGCCTGCATATTTGCCGTATAATACGCTATCACCGATTTTAACTGTTAAAGGCTCATCTTTTTTGCCTGTTCCAACAGCGATTACTTTACCACGCTGTGGTTTTTCTTTTGCTGTATCCGGAATGATAATACCGCCTGCTGTTTTTTCTTCTGCCTGAGCAGCCTCAACGAGAACGCGGTCTGCCAAAGGTTTTAAGGAAACTGATTTCATTTTGTGGTTATTTATTTTTTAGTTAGACATTAAAATTTTTATTGTACGCCACCTATGTCAGAAAGCATGCCATATCGGTTTTAGAGATAATCTCTGACAACTTTTCAATTTTTCATAACCGGAAATCACTAGTCTGTCAGATAACCGGTGTCACGATGACACAAAAAAACCTCTGAGAGGTTTTTATTTTTTTTGCTGACCTTCTTGCTGGGCAGGGGCAGGCTGATTTTGAACCGGTGTAGCTGGTTTATTGGCGGGTTGATTTTGCGCCGGCATAGTAGCACCTGCTGAATTATCAATTTGATCCTGCATAGAAGTTCCAATTCCTCTTTCTTCCTTATTTGGAAGTGCTAAACTGGCAAAAAGAGTTAAAATCACCAATGTAAGTGCAAGGCCCCAGGTAAGTTTTTCAATAAAATCTGTCGTTTTCTTTACGCCCATTACCTGATTCGTTCCAATGATTCCGGAAGAAATTCCTCCACCTTTTGGATTTTGAACTAAAACTACAAGAACCAGTAAAACACAGGTCAAAATTATTAATATGGTAATAACGGTATACATTATAAGTCTTCTTTTTGCTTGTTATTAAGGTCTTTATCTATCTCTGAAATGAGGGCCGCAAAGTAAGCCATTTTTTCGGGATATAACAAACTTAATTTTTGATAGCATGAACGGGCTTTGAGATAATTGCCTTGAAGCTTATATATTCCTGCAAGTGTCTCAGAAACAAGGTCTTCATCTTCTGTTATGCTCTTTTTTGCCTGACTAACGGGGGAATAAAATTCTGACTTTGAGGCTACAATTTTTGGGTCTGTCTCAATGAAACGATCAATAAGCTTATTAACGTCTTTGTCTTTTTCATCAGCCTTTTCAATGTTTAAGACTTCCGTTTTTTCTTCAGGAATAATTTCACTTTCATAAGCATGTACTTCCTCGTATTTCCCATACTCACTTACACGACTTTGTTTCAGCCAGTCGTAAAAGGTTAAATCTTTTTTCTTTTCTAAAATTATTTTTTCACGAACAACTTCCTTTTCAATTACCGGAAGCTTTTCTAATGACTGAATCAATGTTGCTTCCAGTGCATATTCTAATTCTCCTTTGTCAATTACATCCTTTGCCAGAATTGATTCTTCAATAATCTTTGTAAGATGGTCTTTTTTTAATTCAACGGATTTAGGTTCAACAGTAGGAGCGGTTTCTACTAATGGTATAGGAGAAGGAGGAATACTAGATGATGGATTTTCTGTTACATTTAGTGATCCAATTTCTGCGACTTCCCTTTCTTCTTTTTCAGGAATTGCATTTTCAGTCTTAACTTCTTCGTGAGTTACTGTTTTACGTGGCCTGAATTCAATATTATTTTCTTCCAGTCCGAGAATTTCATTTAGCCTCTTTCTGATAATTTCATGGGGATCGGCTACCATGGGCCCATCGTCAATGTCTGCTTCGGCAGTTGCAATTTCTGACTCTTCAGTATAGACAGGAAGGGTAGGTGTAAATTGATATTCGACATTTTCAGTATATTCTGAAATTACCGACTCCACCGGTGGAAGCAAGGTTTTTTCTTCGGCAAAAACATTCTCTGTATTCTCTTTTTCAGAAATATTTTCTTTTTCTAATGAAGTATTGTGTGAAAAAACATTTTCACTAAAAAGATTTGCCGGCCGCGGATGAATTGTATTATATAGCATCTTCCTGTCTCCAATATAAGCAGATGCCAGTTTAAGCTGCTTCTCAAAACGAACATGCTGCTGCTCATACAAGGCTCTTGTAAGCAGCGTTTGTGCTGTTTGAAAATAGGGGAACTCTTTTGTATACTCTTGTAACATCTGAACAGACTCCTTCCCGGTAAATTCCTGTTCGTTCAATTGCTTCATAAATTGTGAATAGTCCATTACCAGTTAATTACCGATTTGTTAAAGATATCGTCCACCAGTTGGGAATTTATGTCAGTAATTAGTTCATCTTCTATTGATGTAACATTTTTATCGCTGTCGAATTCAGAAAAACGGCTAAAGGTGCTTTCATAATTTTGTTTTTCATCTTTCAGATTGGTAAACTTAACACTTACGGTTATTGTTAGTCTGTTTCTCGCAGCATTTTCATTGGCCTGTATTGCCTGTGGACTAATTGCATAACCGATTATTGAGCCTTCCAATGTTAAATCAGCATTTGCATTGACGAGCGTAAGACTGGTTTGTGTCAGAAATTTATCTTTAAGTTTTTCCGTAAATGTCTGGCTTAGGGAAGAGGGGCCCAAAGCAGCTGTTTTTGAAAAATATTTTATGGCAATTGATTTAACATCGGGAGCTATGGATGCACCGGACATGGAATAATTAACCTTGCACGAATTCTGTGCAAAGAGTAAAATTACAATCCATACCCATCGATTACTTTTCATGAAAATTCTTCTGATGTTTTTTCTTTGAATTATTTACTAAACATTAAATCAATGTAGCCCATATTCATTCATCTTTCTGTACAATGTTCTTTCGGAAATTCCCAATTCTTTTGCCGCCATTTTACGACGGCCTTTGTGCTTTTGAAGTGCTTTTTGAATATATTCTTTTTCTTTATCAGAGAGGGATAATGACTCTTCAACAACTATGTTCTGTTGAACGGGAGAGAGGGTGACCCCCGGCTGCATGGAATATGATGGTTCCGATATTTGCATTTCAGGAGTCTTGCTTTCCATGGTAGAAACTAATTGCGCTTTTCGCTCCTGCCAGCCGGAATCTGCAGGAATATAATGCATGATATCATTGATTAACGATTTCATGTCATTCATATCCTTTTTCATTTCGAACAAAACCTTGTATAATAATTCTCTTTCTGAAAATTCATTGCCGTTTTTTTGCTGGCCTTTCAATACTATAGGTAAATTACTTAATGTTGCCTGGGGCAGGTAATTCATTATGGTTGCCGCTGAAATTTCTCTTTCTTTTTCCAGGATTGACATCTGCTCCGTAATATTTTTCAGCTGTCTTATGTTTCCCGGCCAACGATATTCAACAAGTAGTTTTTGTGCATCTGACAATAAACTTAAAGCGGGAACTCTGTACCTTTCGGAAAAATCGTGAGCGAATTTTCTGAAAAGTAAATGAATGTCTTCTTTCCTGTCGCGCAAAGGTGGAACACGAATAGGTACGGTATTCAATCTGTAATAAAGATCTTCTCTGAAATTGCCATTTTCAATTGCCATTAACAAATCAATGTTTGTTGCGCCAACTACTCTTACATTCGTTTTCTGAACCTTAGAAGAACCAACCTTAATGAACTCGCCGGTTTCCAGCACACGAAGAAGTCTGACCTGCGTATTTAAAGGAAGTTCACCTACTTCATCAAGAAAAATTGTTCCGCCATTACTAACTTCGAAATACCCTTTGCGGGCTTCGTGTGCACCGGTAAAGGATCCTTTTTCATGACCGAATAATTCTGAATCGATCGTTCCTTCAGGTATAGCTCCGCAGTTTACAGCAATGTATGGACCGTGTTTCCTGGGACTTAACTGATGAATGATCTGAGGAAATACTTCTTTACCCACACCGCTTTCCCCTGAAATCAAAACGGAAATTTCTGTAGGAGCTACTTGTCTGGCAACATTTAAGGCATGTTCAAGCAAAGGAGAATTCCCGATTATTCCAAACCTGGCTTTTATTTCTTGTATGGTCATTCTTTGTTATTCCTTTTTTTAATTCTCAGAAACAACTTCTCCTAACAATGTTGCCGGAGTACAATCGGTTATTTTTACTGTAACATAATCTCCCGGGGTATAATTTTCTCTTGGAAAGATTACAACTTTATTTTGTGACGTTCTTCCTGAAAGATGCTTTTCAGAGCGTTTGGAAATTCCGTCAACCAATACCTGAAAAGTTTTACCCACATCCATTTTATTGCTAACGTGAGAAACTTTTGATTGCATTGCTATGATTTCGCTCAGCCGTTTTGCTTTTACAGTTTCTTCAATATCGTCTTCAAATTTTTTGGCAGCTAATGTGCCGGGTCTTTCGGAGTACTTAAACATATAAGCATAGTCATATCCTGCCCATTCCATCATAGAAAGAGTCTCTGCATGCTCATCATCTGTTTCGGAACAAAATCCTGTAATAATATCTGTTGAAATTCCTGCTTCCGGTAAAATGCTGCGGATAGCATTGATTCTTTCCATATATTTTTCTCTGCTATATCCACGGTTCATTTTTTCAAGAATCCGCGAATTGCCTGATTGTACAGGTAAATGAATCGACTTGCAAATATTATCATGCTTTGCCATTACATATAGTACTGCATCTGTCATATCCCTCGGATTGGAAGTTGAAAAACGAATTCGAAGACTTTTATCAAGCAAAGCAATCATCTCTAAAAGATCCGCAAACGTGACGAATTTTTTTTGTTCTTCTGAAGGTAAGGTGTTTTCAAGAGCAGATAAAACTGTTTTTTCACCTATGTCTTTTTTTAATCCACCCCCGGCCCACAAATAAGAATCTACATTTTGTCCAAGTAAAGTGATCTCTTTATACCCTTCATCAATAAGTGCTTTTGCTTCATGAAGAATGGATTGAGGATCTCTGCTTCTTTCTCTTCCACGCGTAAAAGGTACTACACAAAAGGAACACATATTATCACAACCTCTCATTATTGAAATAAATGCTGATATACCATTGCTTCCAAGCCTCACGGGACTAATTTCTGCATAGGTTTCTTCGCGCGACAATAATACATTGACAGCTTTATGTCCAGCTTCAGCTTTTTTTACAAGATTTGGAAGATCACGGTAGGAATCGGGTCCTATAACAAGATCAACCAGTTTTTCTTTTTCCAGCAAATCCGTTTTTAGACGCTCAGCCATACAACCAAGTACGCCAATCAGCAAATCAGGGTTTTTTCTCTTTGCTTGTTTAAAGGATTTTAAACGAGCCCAGATTTTTAACTCAGCATTATCCCTAATTGCACAGGTGTTCAAAAAAATTAAATCGGCCGATTCTACATCAGGAGTTGTAGTATAACCTTCATTTTTCATTATTGACGCAATGATCTCACTGTCAGCGAAATTCATAGCACAACCATAGCTTTCCAGGTAGAGTTTTTTACCCTCTGGATGCACATTGGTTTGGACTAATACCTCCCCCTGGCGTGACTCGTCAATAATTTTTAATTCCTGATCTCGAAGCATTATTATAACTTTGAGGCAAAGATAAATCATTGAAGCGAACGTGACAAGTTGTCATTTGCTCTTTTATTTTTCGTGAATATTATTATCCTGGGTCATTATAGTACTTAATATCAACATCTTAAATAAGATTTACATATGATATTAAGGATTTTATAAAAAAAACGAATAAAAAATAAAATTCTTTTATTTGTGCCCGCTGAAAAAAAGATATGGCAAAAAATTTAGTAATAGTTGAGTCGCCTGCAAAGGCCAAAACAATTGAAGGGTATTTAGGGAAAGATTATTTAGTTCGCTCAAGTTACGGCCATGTTCGTGATCTTGTCAAGAGCGGAATGGGCATTCAAATTGAGAAAAACTTTGAGCCTGTATACGAGATTTCACCCGATAAGGAAAAAGTAATTCAGGAACTGGTTAAGCTCAGTAAGAAAGCAACAACTGTCTGGCTGGCGACGGATGAGGACAGAGAAGGGGAAGCGATTTCATGGCATTTGTTTGAAACGTTGGGACTGATTGAGAAGAATACCCGGCGAATAGTATTTCATGAAATCACGAAGAAAGCGATTTCCGAAGCCATAAAAAATCCAAGAAAAATAGATAAGAATATGGTCGATGCTCAACAGGCGCGACGCATTCTTGATCGTTTAGTTGGATTTGAATTATCCCCTATTCTATGGAAAAAAGTCAGACCGCAATTATCAGCAGGCCGTGTACAATCTGTAACCGTAAGGTTAATTGTTGAGCGTGAACGAGAAATTGATGTGTTTAAAATTACCGCTGCATACAAGGTAGTTGGTGTTTTTGAAGTTGGAGGAAAATCTTTCAAAGCAGAGGTTCCAAAAAAGTTCAATACTATGGAAGAAGCAGAGCAATTTCTTAAGAATTGCATCGGAGCGGATTTCAGCGTGAAAAATCTGGAAGTAAAACCCGGCAAACGATCACCTTCAGCTCCGTTTACCACTTCCACACTTCAGCAGGAAGCGTCACGTAAATTAGGATACAGTGTAGCACAAACCATGGTACTGGCACAGAAGCTTTATGAAAGCGGTAAAATTACCTACATGCGTACTGATTCTGTCAATCTATCGCAGGATGCAATTGAAATGGCTAAAAAAACCATTGTTTCTAATTACGGAGAAAAATACCATGAGTCTCGTCAATATAAAAACAAAAACGCTTCAGCACAGGAAGCACACGAAGCCATTCGACCTACCGATTTCAATATGGAAGAAGCAAGCAGTGATGCCCGTGAACAAAGACTCTATAACCTGATTCTGAAAAGAACCATAGCATCTCAAATGGCCGATGCACAATTGGAGAAGACTGTTGTAACAATAACATCTCAAAAAACAAAAGAAGATTTTGTTGCAACAGGTGAAGTAATCAAATTCGACGGATTCCTAAAAGTATATATGGAAGGTACAGACGATGAATCTCCGGAAGAACAGGAGGGATTATTGCCCGCAATGAAACAAGGAGATGCGCTGAAACTTAAAGAAGCCACCGGTACAGAAAGATTTACATACCCCCCATCTCGTTATACCGAAGCTGCTTTGGTTAAAAAGCTGGAAGAACTTGGCATCGGTCGTCCTTCTACTTATGCCCCTACAATTTATACAGTTCAAAAAAGAGGATATGTTGTTAAAGAAGAACGTATGGGTAAAGAAAGAACTTATACAATTCTTCGTTTAGAAAAGGATAAAGTCATTCATGAAAAAAAGACGGAAATAACAGGTGCTGAAAAGAATAAATTATTCCCCACAGATATTGGAATGCTTGTGAATGATTTCCTTGTTGCCAACTTCAAGGACATTCTTGATTATAATTTTACCGCTTATGTTGAAAAGGAATTTGATGATATTGCCAATGGTGAATTGAAATGGCAAAAGATGATCAAAGAATTTTATCAACCGTTTCATACTACGGTAGAGGTAACACAGAAGGAATCTGTGCGGGTTACCGGCGAACGAATTCTCGGTAAAGATCCGGCATCTGGACAAACACTGCTCGTGCGTGTGGGTCGTTTCGGTCCCATGGCGCAGATAGGAAGTCAGGAAGAAACTGAAAAACCGCGTTTCGCAAAACTTCGGGCCGATCAACGTCTCGATCAAATTACCTTCGAACAAGCACTTGATCTTTTCAGACTTCCAAGAAACCTCGGAAAATTTGAAGATCACGATGTAATTGTAGCCATTGGAAGGTTTGGACCTTATATCAGGCTTAATGATTTTTTTGTTTCATTAAAAAAAGAAGACGATCCGTACGATATAACCTACGATCGCGCTATTGAATGTATTCTTGAAAAGAGAAAAGCGAACGAAGAAAGGATTATTAAAATCTTTCCTGAAGACAGTGATGTAAAAATTTTAAAGGGTAGATGGGGACCTTACATTGCTTACAAAGACAGAAACATTCGTATTCCCAAAGACAGGGATCCGAGTTCATTTACCATTGTTGAAATTCATGACTTGGCAGAAAAGACTCCTGTTGCTTTTAAAAGAGGAGGATCAAGCGGAGGATTTAAAAAAGGCGCTTTTACAAAGGCTCCCGTAACACCAAAAAAGGGAAGTTTTAAAAAGAGCACTATAGAAAAGGCTCCTGTAATGCCCAAAAAGGCACCGTTAAAAAAAAGAGCTGTTAAGTCAAAGAAGTAGTTAACCAAGAAATTATTTTTACGGAATGGATATTTCAGATTTCCTGGATCCACTGGACCCGGTACGATATGAACCAGATGACAATAAGAAATCGACATTCGGATCCGTTGTATTAAAATATACAGACCCTGAATCTTTCCCGGATATTGAAGGATATAATCTGGCCCTTATCGGTGTTGGTGAAGAGAGAGGCGCTGTTCATAACGACGGCTGCGGTCGGGCTCCCGATGTAATTCGCGATAAGTTTTATGCACTTAAAAAGTCAGGGTACAATTATAAAATTGCCGACCTTGGAAATCTCAAAGAAGGTGAATCACTTAAAGATACGTATGCCGCTCTTGCAACCATTTTGGTTGAATTAAAAAGAGCAGGCATTCTTCCAATCATTCTGGGCGGAAGCCAGGATCTTACTTTTGCACAATATGCTGCTTTTCAGAAAATGGAAGAAACTGTTAATATTGTTGCTGTCGATGCAACCTTCGATCTGGGTTCAACGGAACAACCAACAAATTCCGTATCCTATCTTGGAAAGATCATTCTGCACGAACCCAATTTTCTTTTTAACTTCAGCAATATCGGTTATCAGACTTATTTTGTCGGTAATGAGCAAATCGAACTGATGAATAAACTTTTTTTTGATGCTTACCGGCTGGGTGATGTAAGAAGAGACATGGAAGAAGTTGAACCCATAGTGCGAAATGCCGATATTTTGTCATTCGATATTACTGCCATACGGCAAAGCGATGCGCCCGGAAATGGAAATGCTTCACCCAATGGTTTTTATGGCGAAGAAGCATGCCGTATCGTTCGTTATGCCGGCATAAGTGATAAACTTTCCAGTTTAGGTATTTATGAAATTAATCCGCTATACGATAACCACGACCAGACTTCTCACCTGGCAGCACAAATGATTTGGTATTTTATTGATGGATATTATAACCGCAAGAAAGACGTTCCGCTTAAAAGTAAAAATGACTTTATCAAATACAGAGTGCCCATAAAAAAGGATGAGCAGGAAATTGTATTTTACAAAAGCAACAAAAGCGAGCGTTGGTGGATGGAAGTACCTCTCCACACCAACAAAGTCAAGTATGAAAGACATCATCTGGTTCCCTGTTCATACAAGGATTATGAGACAGCATTGCGTGAAGAAATGCCGGAACGCTGGTGGCAAGCCTTTCAAAAAATTTCCTGAGTACGGGAACATTGACCTTTTCAAAAAAGTGAATTTACCTGCAAACAATTAACAATTCTATTGTTGGAAAATAGCGGAATCAATTGTTTTTTAGCTTGAACCTTTTACTAATATAGTAGTATAAAAGGATTAACTCTAAAAACGATTTATCACAGAATTGTCATGTAATATATTTTGTTTTTGGATAATATTTTTCCTTTCTTTACCCGCCTTAGAAACCTAATCCATCTCCAAATAACCAGTAAATGATACGCAAAAATTTTACGGTACCGATTCTAGGAATTATCCTGCTTTGCCAACTTACAACGTTTGCTCAGCAAGATGCTCAATTCAGTCAGAACATGTTTACCAAACTTGTAACCAATGCAGGATATGCAGGGGCTAATGATGCAATATGTGGAACATTGCTTTATAGAAATCAGTGGACAGGATTCGAAGGTTCACCGAAGAGCATGCTCCTTACCTTCGACATGCCTGTAGAAATACTTCACGGTGGTGTTGGATTAAATATAATCGGAGCCGATCAATTAGGCGCAGAAAAAAATCTCAGCGTTCATGGCGTCTATGCTTTTCGTGCTAATGTTGGTCCGGGTCGTTTAGGACTTGGTGTTAATTTTGGCTATGAGCAAAAATCAATTGACGGGAAGAAGTTTATTTTCAACGATCCGGGTGACATAAACATTCCAACAGGTGTTGTAAATGGAGGAACTTTTGATGTTGGTTTCGGTGCCTATTTTAATACTGAAAAATTATTTGTAGGCCTTTCTTCCTCTCATTTATCAGAGGGAAAAATTACCCTTAGTAATATTAAGTCAGTTATGGCCCGTCATTACTATTTAATGGCCGGATATGGTGTAGATCTTACATCTTCTTTAACGTTAAAACCAATGCTTCAGCTAAAAACAGACGCTGTTTCTACCCAGGTTGACTTTAATGCCAATTTATTAATAAATAACAGATTTTGGGTTGGCGGTTCATATAGAATACAGGATGCTATTGTTATACTTGCAGGCTTAGAAATTATTCCAAACCTCAAATTTGGATATTCTTATGATTTTACTACTTCAGATATAAAGACCTATAGTAATGGTTCTCACGAAGTAATGCTGGGTTATTGTTACAAGCCTTCAAAAGTCGTAAAACGTCAATTTCACAGAAATGTAAGGTTTCTGTAATAAATTATTTGTCTATAATATATAGAATGCATAGTTTTGGGTGAAACCAATAAGTTATCAACTCGTTGAAGTTAATTACTATTATCCAACTTCAATAAAAAAAATTATCATTCGTTATTACGAAACCAGTTATATTCATAAAAGAAAAATGAATCTTAAAAACTTCGCATTTAAATGGACCGGCATTCTGTATGTCCTTGTTGTTGTTGTCCTTTCAGGATGCGGCAGCGGTAATAAAGGAGAATTAACCGGCGTGTTAAACAGAGAGAAGTGGTATCAGGCCGATCCTTATGGTATGGTATTTATTCCTTCCGGTTCCTACACCATGGGTCCGAGTGATCAGGATGTACCTTACGCAGTAACATCACAGGGAAAAACCGTAACCATTCCGGCTTTCTATATGGATAATACGGAGATATCAAACAATGAATACAGACAGTTTGTATACTGGGTTCGCGATTCACTCGCGCACAGATTGATTGGTGGAGAACATATAATAGAAGAGGGAGAATATGGCGAACGCATTAATTGGAGAGAAAAAATAAAATGGGATGATGAAGCAAATACAGAAACTCTTGCCGAATTATTTCTCCCGGAGACTGAGCGTTTTTACAGACGTAAAGAAATTGACAGCCGTAAATTAAATTATGAGTATTACTGGATCGATCTTAAAGAAGCTGCTCAACGCGACAACCGCGAGCAAGGTCTTAGAGATCGTTCTGTTTTTATAAAGAAAGATGTAATAAATGTTTATCCGGATACTTTATCATGGATTCATGATTATACGTATTCTTATCACGATCCATTAACACAGATGTATTTTTGGCATCCGGCTTATGATGATTATCCTGTAGTTGGAGTTAGCTGGAAACAATCAAGAGCTTTTTGTATTTGGAGAACACAGTTAATGAATAGCTATTTGGAGGAAAATGGAAATGCATATATTCAGGACTTCCGCTTACCTACTGAATCGGAATGGGAATATGCTGCACGTGGTGGACTGGATCTTTCTCCTTATCCTTGGGGTGGTCCTTATATAAGAAACAGTCGCGGTTGTTTCCTTGGTAATTTTAAACCAATGCGCGGAAATTATATGGATGATGGCGGTGTTTATACCGTTAAAGTAACTTCTTATTGGCCAAACGACTACGGTTTATATTGCATGGCAGGAAATGTTTCAGAATGGACCAGCAATGCTTTTGATGAATCAGCATACAGTTTTACACACGATATTAGTACTGATTACGAATACGAAGCTAAGGATAGTGATCCGCCTTCTTTAAAGCGTAAAGTAATTCGTGGAGGTTCCTGGAAAGATGTTGGATATTACCTACAAACAGGTGCCCGTACTTATGAGTATCAGGATACTGCAAAATGCTATGTCGGATTTCGTAGTGTAGTAAGCTTC
>JAYURB010000560.1:0-5750 GCA_043756425.1 Bacteroidota bacterium | reverse complement strand
TATCGGAAGTTGTAAAATTGGCAATGGTAGGATTCGACGATGTGCTCCAGCAAATACCGCGGGCAATTACAGAATCACCGCCGTCGTATGAAATCACTCCACCACTTTCTGCAGTGGTATCTGTAATATTCAAAACCGCTTTGGTGCCTATAGTCGGAGTGGAAATAACAGCTACTTTTTCAACTAAAAGAGCCCGTGAATCATTCACATCATCTTTTTTACAAGATGTTGATAATGAAATAATTAAAATAAATAAACAACTTAATTGATATTTTTTCATTGGAGTAAATATTACGGCAATATACTTAGAAGCTAATAGATAGTCAAATTATAACTATAGGATTACTTGAAAAAATCGCTCGAAAATAATATTTCCGTACAACATAAAAAAATACATAATTTTACGCCCTGATGAATATACAAAGAACATTTGTCTTTTTCTGTGCTTTAATAACCTTCAATTTATGTTCCGTTTCAATTTATTCGGCAGAGAACACAGATGTGAAACCTAAAGGCCGTCTATATATTTTATGGGGATATAATAAAGATTGGTTTTCTCGAAGTGATATTCACTTTAAAAGCGCAGACAATAACGATTACGATTTTACTTTATATGATTTAGTGGCTCATGATTTACCACGATTCGAACAAATTTTTAATAGAAATATTTCAATACCGCAATTTATTTATCGCGTAGGATATTCTTTTGCCCGGCATCCAAAATTAGGAATTGAAATTGGTTTCGATCATGCTAAATATATAATGACACGAAATCAGATTGCTCATGTTAGAGGAAAAATTCATGAAAATTATATAGATAAAGACACCCTGGTTTCAGAAAAATTTGTTCGCTTCGAGCATACAAACGGAGCTAATTTTTTAATGCTAAGCCTCGTATATAAAAACGAGTTTTATCATAGTCCATCGGGAAGCAATGTCTTTTCATATACTTTAAAACCGGGAGCAGGGATGGTAATTCCTCAAAGTGAAGTTGCTTTATTCAACGTTGATCAAAATAATATTTATCATATAGCCGGTTATGTTGGCGGACTTGATCTTGGTATTCACTATCAATTCAGAAAACACTTTATCGCTGAAACAGGATTTAAAGGTGTTTATGCCAATTATCTGGATGTGCTTTCCGTCGGAGATTCAAAAGCCAATCATAATTTCTTCTGCCTGGAATGGCTCATTTCTATTGGCTATCAAATTGCGCTTTAAATACCAATTTAATATCTGTAATTCTTTTTCTAAAATGGACCGAAAGCTCTTTTTAGTTCAAAAACGGGCAATATTCTCTGCTTTGACTAATAGTAAAATTGTATTTTAGGGCTCTATGCTTGAAGCTCTCGCACGAATAATTCTTCGAAATAAAATTGCCACTCTTGTCATATTAATTTTAGTGACAGGTGTTATGGCTTTTTTTGCATCCAGGGTAAAACTTAGCTATGAAGCTGCGCGAATCCTTCCCCCTTCCGATTCTACTTTCGCAGAATACATTAAGTTCAAAGAAAAATTCGGTGAAGACGGAACCGTTATGGTCATTGGCTTCCAGGATGATCGATTGTGGAAGCAGCCTGTTTTTGCCGACTGGTATGACCTGACGAATGAGGTAAAAAAAATTGAAGGAATCCAGGAGGTCGTCTCCGTAGCTCGCGCTTTCAGGGTTATACGGAACGATAGCATGCATAAGCTCGACTTTAAACCGTTACTCGAAAGTCGTCCTGTTTCTCAAATCCAAGTCGACAGTCTTCGAAATGAACTCAGCACTTTACCTTTTTACGACGGATTGATTTATAACGATAGTACGAAAGCCACCGTAATGGCAATCACCTTCGATCCCAAGAAAATAAATACAAAGGGTAGGATTGAAATAGTTGGTCAGATAAAAGAAATGAGTGAGCACTTTGCTAAGAATAATAACATCGCTCTTCACTACTCCGGCTTACCATACATACGAACAGCAGTATCGCAGAAGATCCTTTCTGAAATGAAGATGTTTCTCTTTCTGGCACTTCTTGTAACAGCATTGATTCTTTTCATCTTCTTCCGTAGTTTTTACGCTGTACTTTTCCCAATGATCGTAGTAATCTTAGGAGTAATCTGGTCGTTTGGTACGTTGGAAATGTTTGGCTTCAAGATTACCATTCTTACAAGTCTTATTGCGCCTATCATCATAGTAATAGGCATACCGAACTGTATTTTATTACTTAATAAATACCAGCAGGAGTATGCCAAACACGGCAACAAAGTAAAAGCCCTTGCACGTTCCATTTACCGCATAGGTGTTTCAACTTTCTTTGCCAATGTTACAACGGCTTTTGGATTTTTGGTCTTTTCTTTTACTCATAGTGATGTCCTCATTGAATTCGGTATAATTACAGCAATCAATGTTATGCTCACTTTCCTGATTTCACTGGTCTTTATTCCTGTTGTTTTCAGTTACCTGCCCCCTCCTACTAACCGGCAAATTCAGCACCTGGAGCGTAAATCACTTAATTTTCTGCTCTATAAAATTGACCATTGGGTGCATGCTTACAGAATCAGAATTTACACTGTAGTAATAATTATAATGATCGTCAGTATCTTCGGAATGATTCGAATAAAATCCATTGGTTATGTCGTTGATGATCTGCCTAAAAAAGACATTATTTATACTGACTTGAAATTTTTTGAATCAAATTTCCGCGGTGTATTGCCGTTTGAAATTACTGTTGATACCAGGAAAGCTAAGGGAGCAGTTGATTTAAAAACACTTTATAAAATAAATCGGGTTCAAAAAATTATGGCCGGTTACAAAGAGTTCAGCGAGCCGGTTTCCATTGCTGAGTTAATCAAATTTTCATACCAGGGACTTCAGGACAACGATCCAAAATACTATATCGTTCCTACTGCTGAAGAATTAAGTCGATTGTCAGGCTATGCCAACGATGCAAAAGGAAATGAGAAGATGTTTCGTTCAATTATTGACAGTTCAAAACAGGTAACGCGTATCAGTTTCCAGGTTGCCGATATTGGATCCATAAAAATGAAAAAGCTTTTGGCCGAAATCCGCCCCCGCATTGATAGTATTTTTCCGGCTTCCGATTACGATGTAAAAATGACAGGAAACTCCATCATCTTCCTTAAAAATAACGACTACCTCCTGCTTAACCTGAAAGAAAGCGTCATGCTAGCAATCCTATTAATTGGCACGGTAATGTTTTTTCTTTTCATGTCATTCCGCATGGTAATTATTGCACTCATACCAAGTATGTCGCCTTTACTTTTAACAGCAGCCATGATGGGTTATTTCGATATCGCATTGAAGCCATCGACCATTCTTATCTTTAGCATTGCTTTTGGAATTGCCAGTGATGGAACCATGTACTTCCTTACACGTTATCGTCAGGAACTTCGTAAACATGCAGGCAGTATTTCGAAAACTGTTTCCAAAGTCATCTTTGAAACCGGGCCAAGCATGGTATATACAGCTGTAATCCTTTATTCGGGATTTTTCATCTTTACCGCTTCCAGCTTCGGCGGTACGTCAGCTCTTGGTGTATTGATTTCCGTAACACTTCTTATTGCCATGTTTAGCAACCTTATTTTTCTTCCTTCGTTACTATTATCCCTGGAGAAACGTATTATTACCCGTGCTTTTTTCAAAGAACCGCTTATTCAAATTTTCGATGAAGATGAAGATGTTGAACTAGATGATATTGAAATAAAAAAAATCATTAATCCTGAAAACACAGTTCAATAAATGAAAGGCATTATTCTCGCCGGTGGCTCCGGAACACGTTTGCACCCGCTTACTTTAGCCATGAGTAAACAGCTCATGCCCGTTTTTGACAAGCCGATGATTTATTATCCTTTGTCTGTTCTGATGATGGCTGGCATAAATGAAATACTTATTATTTCCACACCGCAGGATCTTCCGCATTTTCGCCGGCTTCTTGGCGACGGAAAGAATCTGGGTTGTTCATTTATTTATGCTGAACAGGAAATCCCTAACGGGCTTGCTCAGGCATTTGTAATAGGTGATAAATTTATAGGTAACGATAAAGTTGCACTTATCCTTGGTGATAATATTTTTTACGGTACAGGTCTGCAGCAGCTTTTAAACAGCAACGTTGACCCCGACGGAGGTATTGTTTTTGCTTATCACGTAAGCGATCCAGAACGTTACGGTGTTGTTGAATTTGACAGGAATAATAAGGTTATCAGTATTGAAGAAAAACCGGATAAACCAAAATCTAACTTTGCAGTCCCAGGCTTGTATTTTTACGATAACTCCGTAATTGAAATTGCTAAAAACCTGAAACCAAGCGCCCGGGGTGAATATGAAATCACTGATGTAAACAGAGAATACCTAAGGCAGGGAAAACTTAAGGTTGGAATTCTTGATATTGGAACAGCCTGGCTTGATACAGGCACATTTGCTTCCCTTATGCAGGCGGGACAGTTTGTACAAGTCATTGAAGAACGGCAAGGCCTAAAGATAGGATGTATTGAAGAAGTAGCTTACCGAATGAAATACATTACTTTAGAACAATTGAAAAAGCTGGCCGAACCCCTTATTAAAAGTGGTTATGGTAAATACCTGCTTTCGCTTTCAGAGCGATATCATTGAAAATTTAACCTTTTATGCAACTTCTGACATTAAGTTATAGTTTAAGAATACTATTGCTGAATGTTTCGTAAATTGATCTTGAAAAAGATGTATTCAGCAGTTAAATTTTTGAGTATTCTCCGTCAATAATCAATCTATGAAAAGAAAAATACTAATTACCGGTGGCGCAGGCTTCATTGGAAGCAGTCTGGCAGAGCGCCTTGCACGAGACCCTGATAATTACATAGTCATTGTTGACAATCTTTTAACAGGAGTATTTAGCAAGGTGCCAAAATCCGTTCATCAGAATGTAAAATTCATTAAAGCGGATGCCAATAACCTCATGGATATTTCAAGCATCTTCCATGCTTACCGTTTTGATTATGTATTTCATTATGCTGCAGTAGTTGGTGTGAAAAGAACATTAGCTAACCCTGTAATGGTATTAAATGATATTATGGGTATTAGCCAGATTCTCAACCTATCTAAAAACACAGGAGTGAAACGTGTTTTCTATACTTCCTCTTCAGAGGTTTATGGAGAGCCTGTGGAATACCCGCAAAACGAGCATACTACTCCGCTGAATTCCCGCCTTCCTTATGCTATTGTGAAAAACGTTGGCGAAGCGTATTTGCGATCCTTTAAACGAGAATACGACCTTGACTTTACTATTTTTAGGTTGTTCAATACATACGGACCAAAACAAAGTACTGATTTCGTCATTTCAAAATTTCTTGCAGCAGCAATAAAGGAAAAAGATATTACTATATACGGCGATGGCAGCCAGCGAAGGACTTTCTGTTATATTGACGATCACCTGGATGCAACTACGAATGCTTTGTACAACAATCTTCTTGTGAATGATGTTGCAAACATAGGTACAGACAATGAGATATCGATGCTTGAGCTGGCAAACGTTATTAAAAAAATTACTAACTCTAACTCGAAAATTATTCATCTTCCTTCTTTAAAAGAAGGAGATATGACCCGTCGTAAACCCGATGTAACAAAAATGAAACAGCTGCTTCAGCACGATTTTACTACTTTGGAAGAAGGCCTCCGCAAAGTCATAAAAAATTGCGAGTACGTTCTTATTTAAATTTTTTACAACTCCCATTTGGTTTATTCCCCATTTGGATTGTATGTTTACAACATG
>JAYURB010000559.1:0-2503 GCA_043756425.1 Bacteroidota bacterium | reverse complement strand
TTTAATAATGTCTTTGGCTATTATATTGAAGTTACGCATACACACAAGGACAAAGTGCCTTCCGATTGGACGCGCAAGCAAACCCTGACGAATGCTGAACGGTACATTACCGAAGAGTTAAAGATATACGAAGAAAAAATTCTTGGCGCTGAGGAAAAAATTCAGGCACTGGAGGAACGGCTATTTAATGAATTGGTTCAGGGAATTATCGAATATGTTTTACCAATACAGCACAATGCTTCATTGATAGCACGTCTCGATTGCCTTATGTCCTTTGCCGAAAATGCGAAGAAGCATGAGTACGTTCGACCGCAGGTAAACGATTCACGTATCCTCGATATTCAGAACGGCCGTCACCCGGTCATCGAAAGGCAATTGCCTATGGGCGAAAAATTTATTGCCAACGACATATACCTTGATCCCGACAGTCAGCAAATACTGATGATTACAGGACCGAATATGTCCGGTAAATCAGCGCTGCTGCGTCAAACTGCTTTAATTACACTGCTCGCTCAAACAGGCAGTTTTGTGCCTGCTTCTTCGGCCATCATAGGCATCGTCGACAAAATTTTTACAAGGGTAGGAGCGAGCGATAATATTTCTTCCGGTGAGTCGACCTTCATGGTTGAAATGAATGAAACGGCAAGCATTCTGCATAATATTTCTGACCGCAGTCTTATTCTTCTCGATGAAATAGGCAGAGGAACAGCCACCTATGACGGTATAAGTATAGCCTGGGCCATTGCAGAGTATCTACACAATCATTCACAGCACAGAGCAAAAACACTTTTCGCAACACACTATCATGAGCTCAATGAAATGGAAGCAAGTATGCCTCGCATCCGCAATTTTCATGTTGCAGTAAGGGAAGTTTCTAACAATGTAATTTTTCTGCGCAAGCTTGTTCCCGGTGGCAGTGAACACTCTTTCGGTATACATGTAGCGAAAATGGCCGGAATACCCGCTAAAGTCATCGTTCGTGCACAGGAAATGCTGCAACAGCTTGAATCAAGCCGCAGCGCTCCCGGCAAAACAAAGATAAGCGATGATAAAATGCAACTTAGTTTTTTCCAGCTTGACGATCCTGTTCTTTCCCAGGTAAAAGACGAAATCATTCACACGGATATCGATAATCTTACTCCTGTTCAGGCATTGAATAAGCTTCAGGAGATCAAGAGGATTTTAAAAGGTTAATTTTAATCGTTACTCAACTTACTTAATCGTTACTCGTTACTCAACTTACTTAATCATTAATCAAAGATCATTTTAATCATTGATCTAACGATCATTAAAAATAAGTTGAGTAACGAGTAACGATCAACGAGTAACGAATAACGATCAAGGAATTTGATAATAATTTAATTTGTCTTGCACCACCGAACCACCCCTCTCGAAGTTTCATTTTCAATTGAAATAAAATAAATGCCTTCCGGAAGAGATGATAATTCACTCAAGGAATAGGAAGCAGTATTTGTTTTAGCAGAGAATAATTTTTTTCCCTGCAGGTCGGAAACACTAATACTATGCATTCCCGAACTAAGAGACAGCAATGGTTTATTCGATGGGTTAGGATACAAGGAAAACAGATTTTCTGAAATGTCTGATATTCCTGTTACAACTCCGGTATTACCGCTGCCTGTAATGTTTTGAGCGAAAATTCCGGAGCCGTTGCGGTCGTCTTGCCAGACAAAAACCAAATTATTATTAATGAATTTTCCGGAGGCTACATCGTCCTTATTGCTGGCAACTGCACATAAAGAAACAGGCTGACCGCCCCATAAAATATTAGATGAGTAATCTGTTTTTATGGCAAGAATGTGTTCGTTGCCGAAACCGCCGTAAGAAGCAGAAAAGATAACACCATCACCGGCATCGTTCAGTGTACCCGGATCATATAAATTAGGATCATGATTTAGTATGGTCCGGCCGTTTGAACCGAAAAGAGTATTGCCCGTTGAATCAAATTTTTGTAAAGAAGCTCCTGAAATACTTTGTCCTCCGTCCAGTACACGAAGTAAAACCCAAAACTCATTCATGGAAGAAACAAAACAGGAAGAACCCGTTAATTTTTGTTCGTTCGTTGAAGCATGTGCTTCTGTTCCTGCATTGCTCCACAGATTTCCGCCGCTATCGACATGTTGAACGAAAACATCGTTGAGGGAAGGGTTTGTTGGATTGGAAGAATTGAAAGCCAGGAAGAAGCCATTGTTTCCGTCATAAACAGGTTCAGGAAAAAAGAAAAATGGAATTGTTTGTGTGGATACTTGAACCGGAGAAGGCCACATATTCATACCGGCAGCATCGATGTGCTGCGCATACAATGTAGATGTTCCAGGAAAGCTGCCGGTTTCTTCTACATATTGCATTTGAATATCGTCAGTTATCATAGTAAGCAATTTTGGTCTTGAATATTTTATAGTGCCGGTGACATCTTTGACTCTGTATACAGGATTCCATTGAAGCGAGCCTCCGGGAGAAATACGTTGGCAGGCAATCCATTTAT
>JAYURB010000558.1:0-2508 GCA_043756425.1 Bacteroidota bacterium | reverse complement strand
TTTCCTGGAGTTTCACAGAGTTTAGTAAAAAGTCTTGTACTAATACCGTTGCGTCTCTTTGCGGTTAAATCCGACATCAAAAGAACCCACTACCATTTATTTATTTTACTTTTTTTAAAAAGATTCTTAAAGACTTGTTCTTTTATTTTATTGAAGGGAATTGTTAACTGTCGGATTTCACCGCAGCGACGCCACGATAGCGCAGCGGTTCGCGGCGCAATCGTGGCGAAACGTTGCGCTATCGTGGCGTCGCTGCGTTTAATTTCAACGAACAATTAATAAGTAATGCCCTTTAATCAATGAACCCATTAGTCAACTATACTTCTTGTGGGCAGGATTTTTTGATTTGAAAAAAATAGATTTGGCACTTCGGCTGCGCTCAGTGACCTCACTTCGGCTGCGCTCAGTGACCGGGCACTTGTTTGTATATAGGCTTCGGCTTCGCTCAGCCGAGCTTCTAGAAATCATTTAACATTTTTTCCCAAATCAAAGAGAAAAACAAATTCAAATAATAATTGGACTCATGAAATAAAATTTCAAAAAGCTTGAAGGCTTGCCTCATTGCAAAATCATTCTCATTTTAAAAATTATAATTCTTATACCTCTGTCAAAGAAGCGCCTTCGAAGACTAACAATTAAATCAAAGCTCGGCTGAGCGAAGTCGAAGCCAAAATTAAAGTTGATCCCCGTTCCCTGAGCGCAGCCGAAGGGCGTTCCTGAGCACACAATCGAGACAGGCGTTCCCTGATCACAGTTGAAGTGTAGTTCCTAATCAGTTTAGAAATGTAAATACTATTCTTATCTACTTTATTGCCATTCATTAAAAAATTCACAAAACCTTCCCGTTCGTAAAATAATATCAACTAACTATAATTGATTTTTCATTTCAATAAAACAATCTTCCTCACAAAAATGTTTTCACCGGAAGTAACACTCATTAAATAGATTCCATTTTTTAAAGCAGCAGGAAATTCCAGATTCACTTCGCCATTTAAAATTGAAATAGTTTTGCTTAATAAAGTTCGTCCGTTTAAATCTTTTAATTCAATCAAAGCATTGCCACTGCTCGTCAAGCCATTTATTGCTATTATCCCTGCAGACGGATTAGGATAAATTGAAATATGCTTCTCGAATGGAAAATTGATGCTATTAAAAATGGTCTCTTCACAAATTGTAAGATTCGCACCCGCTAAATATCTGTCGCGCGCAGGAATACTTCCCGTGTTTAAAGCATTTGGATAACCTATACTTGGAAATGGCAGAGTAATCCAAAATGCCGGTGGTCCGCTTAGGTAGTAACTTGTATCAGTAAGAACAGTCGTGCCCGGTGGTGTAATTGTTCCTCTAATATTATTTCCATACTCGAAATGAGCTCCACCTGCAAGTGTATAATTACCTAAAAGAAAACCGGTGTTTGGAACTTCATTACCAACGAAATTTAAGGAGTCGCTCTGAACCGTTCCTGATGTCATGAGGATACCATATAGCTCAGCCTTGTTTCTGAAAAAGGTATTAAACGGACCACTCGGACCCCAGGTTTGGTCGATCTGAATATTCTGAACAATATTTCCTTCGAAGAGATTTGCATAAGGATAATGCCCGTGCATAGAAATATCAGCGCCAAGATTGGAAGGTACTTCTGAACGGTTTGGGTCTATGCTATAATTATAAGATAGTACATTACCATTGGCACCCGTCTGAAAGGAAAACGAATGTCGGAGATGCCTCATAATATTGTTCGTTACCAGGCATTGTCCTGTATGCGCAAAAAAAGTAATTCCATAACCGTGTGTCGACGTACCATCGTATTCGAAATTATGATGAACATAAGATCCCGTAATCGTAATATTTGTTGAAGCATCCATTTCAATATGCGAACCAATACTTTTGCTGCTTTCAACTCCTTTGATCCAGCAGTTAGCTGCATAATTAAAGTAAATATTTATACATACACCGACATGCACGCTATCCGCTCGTGAAATTTGAAGGCATTCAATTCCAATTTCACGTGCAGGAGTTATTTTCTGAATGCGCAGATTAAGCGAAGTGTCATAATTTAAACGCAACGCCGAATCGAAAAATAATGTATCACCTGAATTACCGGTTAAGTGCAAAATTTGCCCGACGGAATTATTAGCCCAGCTAACAGGTTGTGAATCCCATGCTCCATTATCCTGGACCAATTCACAAAAATCTCCTGCAGTAAAAGAGGAAGGATTGTTAACAACAATAGCATTACTTCCTCTTTCAGAACCGGAACGTACGGCTGTAAATAATCCACTGGCACTGCCTGTAACTTTAAAGCCATTTCCAACAGCGCCTTGCAGATTTAAAATAAGTCGCGTTGAATCTGAAGAAGCTCCCCTCAAAATAACACTGTCGGCAAGGTCGATTGTAGAACCAATAATATAATTTCCCGGAGGAAAATAAATGACGCCACGACCCCCATGCAAAGAGTCTATGGCATTTCGTATAGCGGTTGTATTATCAAAGATACTGTCGCCGACA
>JAYURB010000557.1:0-2513 GCA_043756425.1 Bacteroidota bacterium | reverse complement strand
ACCCAACTACAGAAGCCGGAATAAGCAAACCAAAAGAAGAAAAAGATAAACTCAGCAACATCATTACATTATTGAATAATAAATTCGGAACTGATTTTACCGGAGCAGACCAATTATACTTTGAGCAAATTGAACAAGCATTAATTGAAAACGATGAACTGAAAGTCAGAGCGCAAAGCAATCTAATTGATGCTTTCAAATATGCATTTGAAGAGATTTTTTTACAAACCTTGGTAGACCGGATGGATTCAAACCAAGATATATTTGAAAAGATTATGGAGAATACAGAGTTTAGGAGTGATGTGAAGGATTGGTTGGTGAAGAAGG
The DNA here is from genome assembly GCA_043756425.1 of Bacteroidota bacterium. Lineage (GTDB taxonomy): Bacteria > Bacteroidota > Bacteroidia > AKYH767-A > 2013-40CM-41-45 > JADKIH01. The sequence goes on along the minus strand of JAYURB010000557.1, from coordinate 2,186 downwards.
TTTATAAGAAGTTTAATAATATTTAGCTAGCAAAGATTGGTGCATACCAATGCGCTCGCCAAGTGCTTTTGCATTTATTACTTTGTAATAAGCAAAGAAAGAGGCAAGGTCGAACTGAAAATTAAGATCGGATTCTTTGATTAAAGTTTTATGATGATGTTTGTAATGAAAAACAAAAAAAGGCTGCCCCTTTTGAGACAGCCTTTTTATTTCCTCTTTTAACCAAGGTAAGTTTTTAAAATCTTACTTCGCGATGTATGTTTTAGCCTTCGAATGGCTTTCTCTTTTATTTGTCTGACACGTTCTCTTGTGAGATCGAAGCGTTCGCCGATTTCTTCCAGTGTCATAGGCTGTTCACCAAGAGCGAGACCAAAATATAACTTGATTACATCTGCTTCACGGGAGGTAAGTGTTGACAAGGCTCGTTCAACTTCACGGCGCAACGATTCAGTAATAAGACTTGAATCAGGATTGGGCTGATCGTCGTCACCTAAGACGTCTATTAGCGTGCTGTCTTCTCCTTGCAATAGGGGAGCATCCATAGATATATGTCGACCGGAAGTTCGCATGGCATCTTTAACATCAGATTCTGATACTTCCATTGCAATAGCTATTTCTTCTGTAGATGGTTCACGTTCGAATTCCTGTTCGAGCTTGGAAAATGTTTTATTGATCTTATTAATAGATCCAATCTTATTTAATGGCAGCCTGACTATTCTGGATTGTTCTGCCAGTGCTTGTAAGATTGATTGACGAATCCACCAAACAGCATAGGAAATGAACTTAAATCCTCTGGTTTCGTCAAAACGCTGGGCTGCTTTAATAAGACCCAGGTTTCCTTCATTAATAAGGTCACCAAGGGTCAAACCCTGATTTTGGTATTGTTTTGCCACTGAAACGACAAAACGGAGATTTGCTTTGGTTAACCTTTCCAGGGCCTGACTGTCTCCTTTTTTAATTTTCTGTGCTAATCTTACTTCTTCCTCGGCGGTAATCAATTCAACCCGTCCAATCTCCTGCAAATACTTGTCAAGTGAGGCAGTTTCGCGGTTTGTTACCTGTTTTGTAATTTTTAGTTGTCTCATTCTATCGTGTCCAGTTTTTATTGATGTGTTATGGTTGTGAAACGATGACATTTATCAGAAGTTTCAGATTTTTTCAAGATTTTGGCATTTTCATTACATGTTTTGGATAAAGTGAAAAGGGTTTGGGTTGTTCTTAGGGTATGTGCAAATCGAATAATATGATATCAAATCTTACAGATTTGGTCAAATAAAAAAAAGACAAGCATTTTATTCATGCTTGTCTTTCTATTAAATAATATTAAAGAGTATGTTGTTACAAAAGCCTTTTATGAAGTTGGCTGACGACGAGGCTGACGCTGATCATCATTACCTGCTCCCTCCGGTTTAGGGTCTAAAACTTTTTTAGATAATCTGTATTTTCCGGTTTTCTTATCAACTTCAATAAGTTTTACCTTGATTTTTTGACCTTCAGTAAAAACACCTTTCATGGATTCAAGTCTGTCCCATGTAATTTCTGATATGTGAAGAAGTCCGTCTTTGCCCGGCATGAATTCAACGAAAGCGCCGAAGTCCATAATACTTTTTACTTTTCCTTCATAGGTGCCGCCTATTTCAGGAACTGCTGTAATAGAACGTATGCGTGCTTTAGCTGCTTCAATTCCTTCTTTGTCTACCGATGATATTTCAATGATACCTTCATTGTTTACTTCATCAATTGAAATAGTAGTATTGGTTTCTCTCTGCATTTCCTGAATGATTTTTCCACCGGGTCCGATAACGGCACCGATAAATTCTTTAGGGATAATCATCTTTTCAATACGAGGAGCATGAGGTTTATAATCTTCACGAGGTGCTGAAATGGTTTTCATCATTTCTCCCAGTATATGCATTCTACCTGCTTTCGCCTGTTCAAGTGCTTTTATCATGATCTCTTCGGGAAGTCCCTGAATTTTCAAATCCATCTGGCAGGCACAAATTCCTTTATCGGTTCCTGTTACTTTGAAATCCATATCACCTAAATGATCTTCGTCACCAAGTATGTCACTCAACACTGCGAATCGTCCTTTGCCATCGGTAATCAATCCCATTGCAATACCCGAAACCGGTTTGCGAATCTGAACTCCGGCATCCATAAGTGCAAGTGTTCCTGCGCATACTGTA
>JAYURB010000556.1:0-15136 GCA_043756425.1 Bacteroidota bacterium | reverse complement strand
AGCATAACTGTTAATCAGGCACCTTCAGTTCCCATAATTACTCCGGCAACTCCTGACATTTGCTCAGTAGGCGGATGCGTCAATTTAACTGTTGCAGGAGCTGTAACAAATATACCTGCAATTGTTACCATAGGTACAGGATCAACAGTAAATGCTGCATCAACCTCTACTAATATGCCGCCCTATGGGAATTATTTTACAGGTAATCGTCACCAAATACTGGTAACTGCTGCAGAACTTCAGGCATTAGGTATGGTTGCGGGAAATATTTCGTCTATTGCTTTTGATGTTGTTAGTAATTCGAATGCTTTAGGTTACAATAATTTTACAATTTTAATGGGACATACGAATGCAACTGTACTTACGTCTACTTTTGAAACAACACCAACCACCCAGGTCTATAGTATTGGAAACTATAACCCCGTTCCCGGATGGAATACACATATTTTTAATGTTCCATTTTCCTGGAATGGTGTTTCAAACATTCTTGTTGAAACCTATTTCAGCAATTGCATCAACTGCACTGGAGGGAATGTTTGCGGAACAACAGGGTCCGGTACTACCTGGACTCAAAATGCAGTAACAAACCAGACATTACAATCTTTTGTTTGCCATAGTTTCTATTATTCAGATGGCAATGGATGTAATACCAACACTATCACAACGGCTACTTCTACAACAGCTACGCGTCCCAACATGCAATTTAATGCTATAACAGGCTCACAGGTTACTTATACCTGGAACCCCGGAAACATTGTAGGTCCTGTGGCTAATGTTTGTCCGGCTGCTAATACTACTTATACTGTTGTTTCGGCAGTTCCATCCGGCTGCTCAAGTTCTGCATCAACGGTAGTGCAATACGCTCCAATTGCTAATCCTGTAATTACTGCAAATGGACCAACAACCATTTGTCCAGGTAATTCAGTTACATTAGATGCCGGATCAGGATTCGCTAACTATAGCTGGAGTGATGGAACGAATGTTGTTGCTTCTACAAGAACGTTTTCAGCTTCACCGGTTTCAACCACTACATATTCTGTAACTGTCGGAAATGGCACGATATGCACAAAATCTGCTTCTCAAATTGTCAATGTATCCAATTTAACAACGCCAATAATATTAGTGGTCGGAGGTAACCCTACAACATTTTGTCAGGGAGGAAGTGTAACATTGAATGCAGGCTCCGGTTATAACTCTTACAGTTGGTCAAATGGTGCCGGTATTGTTGGAACACTGCAAACACTTAATGTTTCAACCGGTGGAACATATTCCGTAACCGTTACTTTAAATGGATGTTCTGCAACAAGCAGCAGCATTATAATAACTGTCAATCCAAATCCAACAGCATCTGTTACTCCTTCAGGACCGCTTCAATTGTGTTCCAACGGTTCTAATTCACCAATTATTTTAACTGCTCATGTTACAAATCCGGGTACAGGGGCAACCATTTCCTGGAATCAAGATGGCAATCCTTCAACTAATACTATTAGCGTTAATGCAGGTGATATTGATTTGTTGTTGGGTGGAAATTCATTTGGTTATAATTTTCAGGTAACAAACAGTTTCAGTTGTTCTGCTGTTTCAAATACAGTTGTTGTTACTGAAATTCCTTGTACAGGGACAACCTTATTTGCTAAATTATTTCTGGAAGGGTATTATTCGGGCAGCGGACAAATGAATAATTCCGGTCTTGGAGGATGCTTGTTTACTACTTCCCAATCCTTAAATCCATTACATGCTGATTTCGTTACACTTAGCGCAATGTCGTCAACTTCTCCGAATGGATTGATTGAAACAAAGACAGGTATTTTAAAAACAGATGGTACAATCAATGTTTTATTCAGCTCTGCAATTGTCCCCGGTAATTCCTATTACCTGCGCGTCACTCACCGTAATGCCCTGGAAACATGGAGTGCGATTCCAGTTGTCTTTAGCGCAACCTCTGCACTAAATCCATATGATTTCACAAATAGCCAATCAAAAGCTTATGGAAATAATCTTTCTGATCTCGGTGATGGCAATTGGGCTATTTACAGCGGTGACATTTCCGACGCAGGTACTGCAACAATTGGTGTTCAGGATGGTATTATTGAATCACAGGATTACGGTGATATGGAAAACGCTGTTTACGTTACTTTACTTGGTTATGTCGTAGAAGATATAACAGGAGATGGTATTGTCGAGTCGGCTGATTATGGATTAATGGAGAATAACGTTTATTATACAAGAGTAATCCAAAGACCTTAAAGTCATTTCGATAATGTTTATTTAAAACCATTTAAATTTACAAATAATTTATTAGTTTAGCTTTTCTTTGAATTTGTCTAAGTAATCCCACTTACTTTTCATTATTAAAAATATTTAAATAACAAATTCAATTTACTATTGTTAATAATACAGTTTTCATTGTACACAATCTCATTTGTTTCAATCGATTTTGAATTTAACTTTGTAATTATTGAAAATAATAATCTATGAGGAAGAAAATTATTGCTGCGAACTGGAAAATGAATTTGACCTACACAGAAGCAATGACATTGACTGACACATTAGTGGATACTTCTTTTGAATTAAGCCCTGCCGAAATAATTCTTGCCGCTCCTTTTGTTTATCTGCATGACCTAGTTGGAAGAATTCAAAGCCAGCCTTCGTTTTCTATTGCAGCACAGAATTGCTCTTCAGAAGACAAAGGAGCTTTTACAGGTGAAGTTTCAGCTGCCATGCTTGCTTCTATTGGTACTGAATTTGTCATAATCGGTCATTCAGAGCGTCGAACAATCTACGGGGAAAACGATGCATTAATTTCTAAAAAACTAAAAATTGCTTTATCAAATGGCCTCATACCTGTTTTTTGTTGTGGTGAGGATCTTCAGCAACGACAGTCAAACAATCATTTTAATAGGGTCGAAGAACAATTAAATAACGGTCTCTTTTCGCTTGAAATTTCACTTGTTAGCAAATGTATAATTGCTTACGAACCTGTTTGGGCAATCGGTACAGGTGTAACCGCTAGTTCTGACCAAGCACAAGAAATGCATGCTTTCATTCGGACCAAAATAAAAAGTAAATACAACGCTTCTGTTGCTGAATTAATACCTGTTCTTTATGGAGGAAGTGTAACTTCAAAAAACTCAACCGAACTTTTCAGTTGTGCCGATGTTGATGGGGCACTTGTAGGCGGCGCATCCTTAAAAGCAGTAGAATTTTTGTCTATCATCCAATCAATGAATAATTTACTAATAGAAAAAAAATAATTATGGATTTCATAGAAGTCCGCCTGTTTAACAATGTTGAATACAACGATGTAATCATTGCCTGGCTGGGAGAAAACGAGTATGACATGTTTGAAGAGCGGGAAGATGGTGTCAGCGCATATATAGCTGCGAATCTTTTCAATGAAGAGAATCTAAAAAATGCCATAAACTTAATTCCCGATGCCTCTAAGAATATCCGGTATTTTACTTCGTTAATTAAAGACCAGAACTGGAATAAAAAATGGGAGTCAAATTTCGAACCGGTATTCATAGAACAACGTGTATATATTCGCGCTCCCTTTCATGAACCTTCCGGAAAATTCGAGCATGAAATTGTTATTGAACCTAAAATGTCTTTCGGAACAGGTCATCATGCAACTACATCTCTTATGATGCAACTGATGCTTCAATCCAATTTCAAAAATAAATCTGTTCTTGACATGGGGTGCGGTACCGGAGTTCTTGCTATTCTTTCTAAAAAACTGGGAGCGAATAAAATCACTGCTATTGACATTGATGAATGGGCTTATACCAATAGCCTTGAAAATTGTGCTGTTAATGATGCCTCGGAAATAATTGTTAAACAAGGAAATGCTTCTCTTATCGAAAATAAAAAATTCGAAATCATTCTTGCTAACATCAACAGAAACATTCTACTGGAAGACCTTTCCAAATACGTAAAATCTCTTAACCCCATGGGCGAAGTTTTTCTAAGCGGAATCCTTATAGAAGATTTTGAAATCATCTTTAAACGATGCCTTGAATTAAAACTGGAATTGATAAAAAAACTCAGCCAAAATAACTGGCTTGCTTTGCATTTAATTATGAAATGAATATGAAAATAATTCACCCTATATTTCTATGGTTGGCGCTTCAAACAATGGCCATTCCAACCGTGGCGCAAACTGTCATTAAAAGCTTTTCTGCAGACCCTCAGAAATATCCTTTAGAGTTACAGAACTTTCTTGAAGATGCAGACAAAAAGGAGGCTCAGAAAGTAATGGAAGAATTTAATCTTATTTGGACATCCGGGAAATTTTCTTCCCAGCAACAGGAATTAATTTACAAGACCTCCAATGCTATGCTTAAAAAAAGATTGAAAGCAATTCCTGATTTTTTCAATTATGTTTCTGCTTTAATTTCATTTACAAAAAGTTCACAGACTCCAACAAGCTTTGCTGCCTGGCAAGCAAGTTTGGAGAAACTGCTTTTATTGCCTTCCCGCCATTTTTCAAGCTATATGACCACATGTAACAACCTTTTCAAAGGAAATATTCTTTATGAATCCAATTCAACCAATTGGCATAGCGACAACTCAAATTACTCATTTGATGCTGACTCCATTCCTAAAATAGTTTTTAATTCATTAAACCTTGTTTGTTCTGCCCGAAACGACTCGTCTATAATATATAATACGAAAGGATTTCTTTATCCTACCCGTAAACTTTTCTATGGACAGGGAGGAAAGGTAAACTGGCAACGCGCCGGTTGGGACCCCAACCTTGTAAATGCAGAACTAAAAAACTATATTATTGATGTAAGCGGTAGCGATTTTATTGCTGACTCAGCTCTTTTTCATTTTTCAACTTATTTTTCACAACCACTCATTGGTAAATACAGCGATAAGATTTTAGCAAATGTTCAAACGGATAATGCTTCCTATCCGCGATTCGCTTCTTATACTGCCGGCTTCGATATTAAAAACATTGTTCCTGAAGTCGATTATCATGGCGGCTTTTCAATGAATGGAATTCGAATGATTGGTTCAGGAAATTCGCAAGACATTGCTTCCGTAACTTTTTATAGAGACAAAAAACCATTTTTAATTGCACAATCTCGCAGCTTTTCCATACGCAAAGAACAGCTAACTTCAGACAACGCTTCTGTTCTTATTTATTTTGGAAAAGATTCCGTTTATCATCCCGGATTAGTTTTTAAATATATTGTAAAAGACAGGGAACTTGCTTTGATCAGAGGTGAAGAAGGCAAATCAAAGAGCCCATACTTCGATTCTTTTCATAAAATTGATATGTATTTTGATGGTCTCTACTGGAAAATTGATGAACCCATAATCAATTATAAAATGATTAGCGGCACCGGAGAAAGTAAAGCAACTTTTGAATCCAGTAATTATTTCAGAAAATTCCGATTCCTGAGACTACAGGGATTAAGTGATACTCACCCTCTATATACCATAAAACAATATGCTGAAAAGCACGGATCCAAAACTGTTTACGTTGAAGACCTTGCCAAAGAAATGCGTATGCCTGATTCAGAAGTTAGGACAATGCTAATAAGACTTTCCAACGAAGGCTTTGTTTCGTATGACTCAGGGGATGATAAAGTACTTATAAAGGATAAACTCTATTATTATTTACTGGCAAATACAGGCAAAACGGACTACGACGTTATTCAATTTGAATCCATCATAAATGCTCTCCCAAATGCAAGCGTTAATTTGTTAAATTATGAAATGACACTTCGCGGACTTGCACCCATTGTTTTAAGTGATTCACAAAATGTAGTTATTTATCCAAAGGACCAGGAAATTAAAATGCATAAAGACCGGGACTTTGATTTCGCCGGTCATGTACATGCTGGTCGTTTTGATTTTTTCGGAAAATCTTTTTCTTTCGATTACCAGAATTTCAAAATTAATCTTGATAACGTTGATTCTTTAAGACTAAAAGTTGAAAGCGAAGACCCATCAGAAATTGATGAATATGGAAGACGAAAATTAGTTTCCGTAAAAAGTGTACTTGAAAATATCACTGGCGATTTGCTCGTTGATTTTCAGGGTAACAAATCCGGAATGCACGATTATCCACAGTATCCTATTTTCAACTCTAAGAAGGACTCCTACGTTAATTACGATAAATCCTATATTCAAAACGGAGTATACGACAAAGATCAATTTTATTTTCACCTCGATTCTTTCTCCATTGATTCCTTGGATAATTTCAGCAGGGCAGGATTACAGTTTAAAGGAGAATTTGTTTCTGCAGGAATTTTTCCTGATTTCAGGGATGTACTTCGCCTTCGACCGGACCTATCACTTGGTCTTGAAAAAAATACCGGACCTGAAGGTTGGGCAGCCTATGGAGGAAAAGGTAAATTCACAAATAAAATTGATCTCAGCAATGAAGGACTGCATGGAGATGGGAAATTAGAATATTTGACCTCAACATCATTGTCTGATGATTTCCTATTCCTTCCTGATTCGATGAATTCTAATGTTGACAATTTTGTAAATAGAAAAGAAACAGCAAAAGGAATTGAATTTCCATCCGTTAAAGCTGATTCAGTTTACGTTCATTGGGAACCGAAAAATGATCTAATGGATGTAAGAACGAAAAACCTTATCATGAGCATGTATGACGGTCAAGCTACTTTAAAGGGAGGAATACGGCTGAAACCGGAAGGACTTTCCGGTGATGGACTCATGACCTTTGTTGCCAGTGAACTTGAATCCAAAAAGTTTAAATATAAGGCCGATGTATTTGATGCAGATACTTCTGAATTCAGATTATCGTCCGACAATGCAAGTGCACTCGCTTTTACTACTGCTAACGTTAAGGCTCACATCGATTTCAAAAAAAGACTGGGGGAGTTTGAATCCAACGGTGGTTTATCATCGGTTAGCTTTCCCTTGAATCAATACATTTGTTTTATCGACAAATTCAAATGGTTTATGGATGATAAGGAAATTGAATTTTCTTCTACCCAGAGTGCTGTAACAGATGAGGCAACAGGTGTTTCATTACAGGGTTCTGAATTTATTAGTGTTGAAGCACGGCAAGATTCACTTCGATGGAAGGCTCCTTTTGCACGCTATTCCTTGAAAGATTATTTAATCAAAGCTGATAAAGTTGCTTTGATAAAGACTGCTGATGCATCTGTTTTACCGGATAGCGGTAAAGTTGTAATTGAGCGATACGCCCACATGAAAACATTAAAAGATGCCAGAGTTATTGCCAATAATACAACACACTTCCATACTATTTATAATGCCACCATTGATATATTAGGCAGGAAAAAATATGAAGGGTCAGGGGATTATGATTACATCGATGAAAAGAACATAAAACATAACTTACATTTTACTCAGATTGGTGTTGATAGTATTATTCAAACAGTAGCCGATGGAGAAATAACCGACACTACAGGTTTTCCCCTTAGTCCTCAGTTTTTATTTAAAGGTAATGTTCACCTGAATGCCTCACAAAAGTTTCTCAATTTTAAAGGTTATGCAAAACCTAATATCCAATGTGAAAAAATTCAAAAGAATTGGATACGTTTCAGCAATGAAATTGATCCAGCGAAAATATACATAGCCATTGAATCGCCAATAACAGATAATGGAGTAAAACTTTCTGCTGCTGTAGCTCAAACTAGTGACAGCACCGGAATCTATGCTGCTTTTCTAATGCCCAAACAAAAACCATCAGACCTGGAGATAATTAATGCCAATGGTGTTTTATATTTTGATAAAGAAACGTCTCAATTTAGAATTACAACCAAAGAAAAATTACTAAAGCCGGATATTGCAGGGAATTTTTTAAGCCTGGATGATAAAAAATGCCTTGTATTTGGTGAAGGTAAACTTGATTTTGGATCGGATTTTGGTCAGTTAAAACTTAAAACTGTTGGTACTGTTAATAACGATTTAAATACAAGTAATACAACTTTTGACATACTTGCAGCTATTGATTTCTATTTTAACGAAGATGCTTTGAAAATCTTAACCACACATCTTTCTACTTCAGCAGCTCTTTTTCCAACTCAGGATGCCGGACGATCAACCTATGAAAAAGGACTGAAAGAATTGGTTGGCAAAGAAAAAGCCGATAAAATGCTTAGCGACTTAAATCTTTATGGTTCTTTTAAAAAAATTCCTGAAGAATTACGTCATACACTCTTTATTTCAGATTTGAAAATGGTTTGGAATAACGCCACCCGTTCTTACCGCTCCGTAGGACCTATCGGTATTGGAAGTATTGACAAAACAAATATTAATAGAAAAGTAAATGGTATCATTGAAATTGTACATAAACGAACCGGTGACGTTTTAAATATATACCTTGAACCTGAGAATAATCAATGGTACTATTTCAGCTATAGCAGGGGAGTGCTGCAAACATTTTCAGCTGTTACTTCTTTCAATGATGAAATCAATAAGGTCAAACCTGACAAAAGGATAAATAAAGAAAAGGATTTGCCGGATTTTGAGTATATCCTTTCTACAGACAGAACCGTAAAGAATTTCCTTAAAAAAATGAAGCCCTAATATTAAACAAAGGATAAAACTAATGGAGTGTTGTTAATTAGCTGTCAATTAACTATGATTGCGCTTTAATTCACTAGATCAACTTTTATTTTTAGTAAAAAAATGGCGTTTTATCCTTGCTGACCCTACCAAATATCCTTGGACTATTGGTTTCCTATCTCATAGGTTCCATTCCATCAGCGGTTTGGGTTGGTAGAACTTTTTATAATACTGACGTTCGCGAATACGGAAGTGGAAATGCAGGAGCAACTAATACTTTTCGAGTTTTGGGCAAAAAACCCGGTATTGTTGTTCTTATAATGGATGTGCTCAAAGGATTTTTTGCAGTCAAAGTTGCCTATATTATGGGAGATTATGACTCTCTTTCCCCCGAATTCATTGATTTTGAGATAGCTTTGGCCATCTGTGGACTCTTAGGACATATTTTTCCTGTTTATGTTGGTTTCAGGGGTGGTAAAGGCGTTGCAACTATGTTAGGTATTTTAATCGGAATACACCCTGAAGCTGCCTTTTTCTGTGCCATTTCATTTATTATTACTTTATTAATAAGTGGATATGTTTCCCTTGGGAGTATGGTTAGCGCAATTACCTTTCCTGTTATTATAATGGTATTTTATTCAACCAATTCAAGTATTAACATTTTTTCTCTTGCTGTTTCAATTTTAGTTCTGGTAACACATCAGCGAAACATTGAAAGGATTTTCCGAAACGAAGAATCAAGGGTGAAATGGTTTAGAAAAAGAAGTTTTTGAAATTCCATACCTATTTAAAAAATCAGTTTCTGAAAGTAAACTATCTGTTTCCCAAACTTTCTTTCTATCAAGAAAAGCTCTTCCTTTTAAAACAAGATAGTCTTCTGCCAGATAACGATGGAAATAAGCTAACGTAAAATCCTGATTCAAGCGTATTGCCCGATCAAAATCTTTTAAAGCTGAATATGCCATATCAACATCCAAATCCAATTTTGTAAGTTTTAGAAACCCTCTTCTGTGATAAGCATTTGCATTATCCGGATCAAGATCAATGCCCTGATTATATAGTTTTAATGCTAAATCGTTTTTATTTAAACTATCTGCTTCAAATGCCATATTAAGAACTATTTCAGATTTTCGGCTTTCCGGATTTTTATTCTTGTCAATGTATAAGTCTGCTACCATTCCTTCCTGTTCAGTATATTTTGAACGTATGTATTCTTCATAATAAGTTGAACGATAGAAATTATGAAAGGACCTTGAATTTAAAATCGTAGCCGTAATTAAAACAAATGATATAAGTAAACATAAACTGATACTTAATCTGCTTTCAATGATTTTTTTAAATTGAAGTGAAATAAAAACTACCCAACAAATTAAAGCAATGACTCCAAATCGTCCGGAAGGAATCCAGGATTGTAAAAAAAACAAGCTGATAAATAAGAATATTATTATTAAAATATTAACCCGTACTCGACTTGAATTAACTTTTAATAAACGATAGGAAAGTAAAACACCAATACCATATAGCAGGATTGAACTACCGATCAATCCGGCTTTCTTCATTATTAATGCCAGTAAAAACAACCCAAACAGAATCCAACCTTTTTTTTCAGAACCCATAAGTATATTAAAATGTAAAACTAATATTAAAAATATATTTTCATTTAAATCGTTCCGATTGAACTAACAGTTTTTCAAATTCCTTTGTTAAGAAGATGATTGTTAAATGACTAAAGCTTTCATATAGAAAGACTATTTTTGCAGGCTAAAGGATAATGATGTTTAATCGGTTTTTACTTTTATATTTATTGTGTGCTCTAATTATTTGCCAATCTTTAGAAGCCCGGACTTCTGAAAAACCTTTGTTCCAAACTCCTGAGTCCGAACACTGGGCTGATTCTGTTCTAAGCAAGTTGAATCAGGAACAAATAATAGCACAACTTTTCATGGTTGCGGCCTGGAGTAATAAAGATTCCACTCATACAAACGAAATAAGATCACTTATTGCCGAAAAGGGAATTGGCGGTTTGATTTTCTTTCAGGGTGGTCCGGTTCGGGAAGCTTTACTTACTAACGACTATCAAGCTTTATCAAAGGTTCCGCTGCTGATTGGAATGGATGCAGAGTGGGGTGTTTCCATGCGGCTTGACAGCACGCTTCGTTTCCCAAGGCAAATGACAATGGCTGCAATAACAAACGACAGTGCTATATACAAAATGGGAAATGAAATTGCCCGAAATTGCAAGCGCCTTGGTATTCATGTCAATTTTGCTCCCGATGCTGATATTAATAATAATCCTTCCAATCCCGTAATTGGTAGCAGATCGTTTGGAGACAATAGAGAAAATGTAGCCTTAAAATCAGTCAGCTACATGAAAGCTTTGCAGGACAATCATATTCTCCCAACAGGAAAACATTTTCCAGGACACGGCAATGTCGATGTGGATTCACATTTTGCACTTCCACTTATCGTACAGAATTCCGAAGAACTTGACTCCATGGAATTGTATCCTTTCCAGGCAATGATTGAAGCCGGTCTGACGGGAATAATGGTTGCTCACTTAAATGTTCCTTCACTGGAAAAATGTATTGATTTACCTTCCACACTTTCATCTTCCATAATTAATACACTGTTAAAAGATAAAATGGGCTTTAGTGGTATCGTTTTTACCGATGCATTAAATATGAAAGGCGTAACACTTTGCTTTAAACCGGGCACACTGGAAAAATTAGCACTGATAGCAGGAAATGATATTTTACTTTATTCAGAAGATATAACTAAATCCATTGACGAAATTTCAGATGCAATTAAAAACAATGAAATTTCTAAGGAAAGTTTAGATAACAAGGTGCGCAAATTGCTTATGGTAAAGTATTGGTGCGGCTTAAATAAACGGCAATTCATTGATACAACTAATTTGTTCTATGATCTGAATACTCCTAAAGCACAATTATTGCAAAAAGATTTATACGAGAAAGCAGTAACACTTCTGGTTAATAAAGATTCTCTTCTTCCATTTCGATCAAAAGATTCTCTTCGAATAGCTTGTGTTGTAATCGGCGATAAAATTAAAAATCCATTTCAGGAACAATTGTTATCGTATGAGAATATGGATTTTTTTTACGAAGATAAAGACGCTGCAGTATCTGTATTCAACGCTCTTTACGGATTTCTTTCAAATTATGATTACGTAATTATAAGTCTGCACGGCACAACTATGAAAGCACAGAATAATTATGGCATTTCTGAAGCTGCAAATAAATTTATTGATAGTGTATTAATTTCTTATAAGACTGTTTTTGTCAGTTTTGGTAATGCTTACACACTTACTCGTTTTAATAATTTAAAATCAGCGCATTCTTTAATTCTGGCTTATGAAGATATCCCCATTACTCAATCCATTGCTGCTCAGATAATAATGGGCGGAGTGGAAGCTAAAGGAAAAATTCCGGTCAATATATCTAAAGAATTTAGCCGTAATTCCGGACTCAATTCCACCCTGCCATTACGTCTAAAATACACACTTCCTGAAGCGGAAGGTATGTCGTCACTCATTTTAAACAAAATTGACAGCGTAGCATTAAACGCTATACGTGCCGGTGCAACACCGGGCTGCCAGGTGCTCGTCGCAAGAAATGGAAGTGTAGTTTACCAAAAATCTTTCGGTAAAGATACGTACGACTCTTCCGATAGTATTTCAAACGCTGATCTTTACGATGTTGCTTCTATTACAAAAATTGCCACAACAGCCTTAGCCACGATGCGCTTGTACGAAAAGAAAAAAATTAATTTGAATGCTCCTGCATCAAAATACCTTCCTGAACTTAAAAAAGGAAATAAAAAACTCTTTACACTAAGTGATATGCTTACACATCAGGCAGGACTCAAATCATGGATTCCTTTCTATAAAGAAACCCTTTCTGACTCCGGATACCTGCAGAAAAAAAATTATCGCTCCACAAAAAATGAATTATTTTCTATTCATGTTGCTGATAACATTTATTTAAAAACAGATTACCCTGACACTATTTTGAATAGAATATATACTTCTTCCATGGCTGAAAAAGGGAAATATGTATACAGCGACCTCGGGCCTATTTTGATGAAAGAAATTATTGAGCATATTGCAAAAATCCCCTTGGATAAATACGTCGATGATAATTTTTACAAACCTTTAAAACTAAACCGAACCGGCTTTAATCCTCTCAATAAGTTTTCGCTTAAGGACATTGTACCTACAGAAATGGATACTGTTTTTAGGAAACAGCTAATACATGGTTTTGTTCATGACCCTGCTGCTGCAATGTTTGGAGGTGTTTCAGGAAATGCAGGTCTTTTCAGTAATGCAAATGGCCTTGCGGTTATAATGCAAATGCTTTTGAATAAAGGAACTTACGGCGGACAACGGTTTTTCAAACCGGAAACAGTTGATTTATTCACAGGTAAACAGTTTGTCAATAACAGGAGAGGACTTCTCTTCGATAAACCTGAAACGGATTCTGCAAAGCAAAGTCCTTGCGCAAAAGCTGCCTCTCCGGCAACATTCGGTCACCAGGGTTTTACCGGTACATGTGCCTGGGCCGATCCTGAATATGGACTAATATATATTTTTCTCTCCAACAGAGTTTATCCTACAGCATCCAATGAAAAACTCTCCAAAATGAATGTTCGTACTGTTATTCAGGAAATTATTTACAATTCCTTTCTTGGTGAATCAAATAGTGCAAATTGAAAACCTAAGCACTACATTTGCAATTAATAAGTTATTTTATTTATGAAAATCGGCATTCTTTGTTACCCAACATTCGGCGGAAGTGGTGTAGTGGCTACAGAATTGGGAAAAGCCTTCGCAAGTAAAGGCCATTGCGTTCATTTTATTACATACAGTCAGCCTGTACGTCTCGATCATTACGTTGAAAATGTTTTTTATCATGAAGTCAGTGTTGCTGATTATCCTCTTTTTCAATACGCTCCCTACGAAACTGCATTAACAAGTAAGCTTGTTGATGTAGCACTTTTTGAAAAACTCGATCTTGTACATGTTCATTATGCCATTCCCCATGCTTCTGTCGCTTATATGGCAAGAAAGATAATGGAATCTCATGGCTTAAAACTTCCTTTCATTACTACCTTGCACGGAACAGACATTACACTCGTTGGTAAAAATGAAAGTTATAATCCTGTTGTAACTTTTGCAATTAATGAAAGTGATGCCGTAACTTCTGTATCCGATTCCCTAAAAGTTGATACCTATAAAAACTTTAAAATCAATAAAGAGATTGAAGTTATTCCAAATTTCATCGATTTAAATCGTTTTACTAAACTTAGAAAAGATCATTTTAGAATTGCTATAGCTCCGAACAATGAAAAATTAATAATTCATGCTTCAAATTTTCGCCCTGTAAAACGTGTCAGTGATGTAATTCAGGTGTTTAATAAGATCGTAGAAAAAATTCCTTCCAAACTTTTATTGATCGGCGATGGTCCTGACAGAGATCGCTGCGAAAAAGAAAGCAGAGAATCTCCGGCAGGAGAACATATTCGTTTCCTTGGTAAAATGGATGTCGTTGAGGAAATATTATCTGTTGGCGATGTTTTCCTTTTACCTTCTGAGACAGAAAGTTTTGGTCTCGCTGCTCTTGAAGCCATGGCCTGTCAGGTTCCTGTTATTTCAACAAACACAGGCGGCTTGCCTGAACTGAATGTCAACGGCGAAACAGGATTTATGAGCGACGTAGGCGACATCGATGATATGGCAAAAAATGCAATCTATATTCTGGAAGATGAAAACCGTCTTCTGAAATTTAAACAACAAGCTCTCAATCATGCCCGCAAATTCGACATCTGGCAGATTCTACCTCAGTATGAAAAAATATATGAAAAAGTATTAGCCGCCAGTAAGGCTTAGTACTTTGTACTAAAATTCCTACACACACAATGCTCTACCTAAAAGCCCTCCATATCATCTTTGTTATAACATGGTTTTCAGGTTTATTTTACATTGTCCGTTTATTTGTTTATCATGCTGAAGCAAACGATATGCCCGATGGAGAAAAAAATGTACTTATAAGACATTTTAAAGTTGCAGAAAAAAGACTTTGGTATGGCATAACATGGCCTTCGGCAATATTAACCTGGATTTTTGGAGTATGGTTAATGGTAAGTATGTTTGGTTCTCAAATACCGGATTGGTTATGGATAAAATTAAGCTTCGTTGTCGGACTTACCATTTACCATCTTCTTTGCGGTAGAATTTTTCAGCAGCTGCAAAGAGACGATTGCCGCTATTCGGGAATGAAAATGCGTTTGTGGAATGAAGTGGCTACTGTCTTTCTGGTCACAATAATTTTTATTGTTATCCTAAAAGATAGTACAGACTGGATCTATGGACTTGCCGGACTTCTTGTATTTTCTGTCCTTCTTCTAGTCGCAATCAGGATTTACAAAAAAATCAGAAAGAAAAATAAGATTGCCTCCGGTAAATAAATTCCTGAGTACTTTAAATATCATACTTAAACTTTTTTTGCTTTGTATCCCGACCCTGTGAGTATGGATAAAATGCGGTCACGGTGATCTCCCTGAATAATAATCTCCCTGTCCTTTACAGATCCGCCAACTC
>JAYURB010000555.1:0-5800 GCA_043756425.1 Bacteroidota bacterium | reverse complement strand
GAGTAATTTCCTGCAGATAATCCGGCAGCTGAAATTAAATTTCCTCCTGTTGGCGACCAATCGAAGTTGTAGGGCGATGAGCCGCCTGTTATTGCTACTGTTGCTTCTCCGTTGTTGCCTCCATTACAGGAGACCGGAATGGTAGATGCAATAGAACCTGCCAACTGTGGTGGTTGTGACAACAAAGAAGTGGAACTATAGGTGCATCCTTTACTGTCCGTTACAGTGACGCTATACGTCCCCGCAATTGCATTTGTTAAGGTAGCACTTGTGCTTCCTCCGGAAGACCATGCATAAATATAAGGACCGATTCCACCCGAAACATTTGCGCTTACACTGCCATTGGCTAAGCCATAGCACGTCGGATTCTGCGGAGTTACGCTCATACTTAATGAAGGCGGTTCATTGATGTCTACTGAAATCACGCTAGAGCAATTGTTTCTATCGGTTACAGTTAATGTGTAAGCACCTGCCTGCAATCCGTTTGCATTTAACGAATTTCCTCCTGTAGGAGACCATTGATAAGATAATGGGTGTACTCCGGATAATACTGAAATTGAAACTGAACCCGTGCTGTTCCCATTGCAGTTGACCGGTGTTACGGAACTGAGCGCAAGTGTTGGTCCTGTCAAATTTGAAACTCCTATATTATCGGATGTTGTGCAGCCGTTTGCATCATTGACTACAACCGAATATGCACCTGCAGCAAGTCCGCTAATGGATGAGGCTGCGCTTCCGTTAATCCATTGATACGTATATGGGGGAACTCCCCCTGTCACTACGGTCATTGCTGTTCCATTTGCAGAGCTACAGGAAGTTGGTGTACTTGATGTAGAAATTAAAAGAGGCGATGGTTGTTGAATGTTTACAACGGCACTCAAGATACATCCGGCGGCATCGGTTGCAGTTACTGTATAATTTCCGGCAGTTACGTTCGTTAATGAATTATTTGTATTTCCACCGGGGGACCAGAAATAAGAATAGGATCCAACCCCTCCAGATAGAGTTATTGTTGCAGAGCCTGTATTGTTTCCATTGCAGGTTGCAGGTGTTGTGTTGATAGTGGAGCTTAATGCAGTCGGTTGCGATATGTTGGCATTAATAATCTGAGTACAATGGTTTACGTCGGTGACGCTAATAGTGTACGGGCCTGCAGGCAAGTTTGATGCTGAGGAGCCTGTGCCGCCTACAGGAGACCAGTTGTATGTATACGGTGCAACGCCTCCTGCAACACTTATTGCAATAGAACCATCGTTTGCGCCATTGCAAGTTACATTTGCTGACGCAGCTATGGACGGAGTTAAAAGTGTTGGTGAATTTACTACTACGGTCTTCGTAGCGGTACACCCGTGCGATTCAGTAACGGTAACAGTATAACTACCTGCCGTCAATCCGGAAATTGATGAGGTATTGGCACCTCCCGGCGACCATAAATAGGTAAACGGTGCAGTACCTGATGGAGCAGCTGATGCTGATCCGTTTCCCGGAGCAGCACAGGCAGAATTCGTTGCGTTTACGACGACTGCTGCCGAGGCAACAGTAATTGAATATGAATATGTCCTCAATCCATTCAACGGGCAGGCATTATCTTTTACAGTCACTGAGAACATATAGGGTTGTGTTCTTACATCTCCCTGTGAAGGTGTCCAACTGAAATTTCCTGTAGGATATGGATTACCGCCGGAGGTAAATGTTGCACCTGGTATCCCATTATTCCAACTCATCGTTACGGTTTGTCCGGGATTAGCATCCGCTGAATTGATATAAAAATTTATTGGAACACCGGCACAGGCAGAGATTATGAAATTTGTTGTGCCATTAATTCCTGTCGCAGATGGCAACTGGTTGGTGCATGGTATTGTCCATACCTGAACATCACGAATGACCGAACCAACCAAAACACCATTGCGGTATTCTTTTACAAGTATTGCTGTAATGCTGATCTCAGGTGCTGTAGCATTGATTGTAATGTCTCCATTAGTGCTGTTTAAAGCGATTCCGGGAGAAGACGAAACGAAGGATGTAGCTGTGTAACCCGGGAGAAATGAGACGTTTGTTCCCGGAAGTTCCTGAGGAGAAATGAAGGAATATACAAGGCTGTCGCCATTAGGTTCTATAACTCCATTATTATATTGAAAGGGTTGACCCATGCAAATGACGGACATAGGAAGATTGGTAAAAACAGGTGAAGAATTTGTTGGTGCTGCGATATTATTAAGTGTTGCCTGTACATAGGTTCCCGGCGCTCCTGAACAACCGGGTGTGGGAACTGTCGTTATATCGCAATTGCGGCAACAGCCGTCAAAACCGAAAACCCAGTCGGAGCATTGAGCTGATAAGGTTACTGTTCCTGTATAAACGTATTTTTTAATTCCTAAGTATATTCCTCCGTTACAGGTTGTAGCTGCCGAACTGCATGGACTGGTAATTTCAATTCCTGTACCGGCAACGGGTGAAAGATTAACGTTATTGTTTTTATTACATGAAACAGATGAGTATCTAACGCCGGGGTTATTCGGAGCTGGAATAGGGCTGGCGCAATCGCGATAAATAGTTAGTGTAATTTCATAGGTATTTCCGGATATCCATTTGTAGGATATTTCCGCACCGACCAGATGACCGGCGACTGCCTGACGAGGCATCAATAAAATTACAAATGCCATTAAAAGAAAAATTCTGCAATTCGTTTTTGTATAATTATAAAAATTGTACAAATTCAAATAACTTTGAATTAAAGCCATGATATTATATGTGAGTGTTTTCTTAAAAAAGTTTAAAATCCGGAATTAAAGTAATTGTTTACCGATCTGAAGCGTAATCAATTGTGTGAATGCAACTAAAATGTTTGCTAACGATACCGTTTGCTCGTTAAATGGGGGTTAAAGTATGAGGTCAAAGTTTGTTTTACCCGTCCACTAACCATACCTCCAACTTCGTTTTCAAAAGCTAATCATTCATTCTTATTAGAAACGAGAGCACTGCCGGTTGCAACAGGAATAAAAAATTCTGAAAATAATCATTCTTTACCCCTTGGTATATTTATAAGGAAGGGAATACACTGATTAATATATTTACAAGGGTCTTAAAATTATTTATGATTATTAGCTTCCTAGAGTATTAGAATATTTTGTTACTTTTCGTGAATTAATTCCGGAAATGGTTTTCAGTAGCATATTATTCCTCTTGTATTTTTTACCTGCATTTTTAATTACTTATTATTTAGTTCCCCAAAAATTAAAGAATATAGTTCTTCTAATAGCGAGTATTTTATTCTACAGTTGGGGAGCGCCACGATTTATTTTTGTAATACTCGGAACGACTTTTGTTGATTTCTATCTTGTCAGGTGGATGTCGCTTTCAGAGTCGAGGTTTAGACGAAGAGCACTGTTAACATTATCCGTTTCAATTAATCTGGGATTGTTGTTTTATTTTAAATACTCAAACTTCTTTATTGATAATCTGAATGCTGCTTTGTCGGTAGCCGGAATCAAAGAAATTGGCTGGGCTAAACTCATATTACCCATTGGAATTTCTTTCTATACATTCGAAACGATTACATACGTAGTTGATGTTTACCGGAAAATACATAAACCCCTGACAAATTTTTGGGACTATCAATTGTACATTATTTTGTTTCCAAAACTGATTGCCGGACCAATTATCAGGTATAACGATTTAGCGGATCAGATTACGGACCGTTCGGCAAACGATACACTTGATAATCGATTAACAGGCTTTTATCGTTTCATTATTGGTTTGGCAAAGAAAGTTCTTATTGCCAATCACATGGGT
Source organism: Bacteroidota bacterium (assembly GCA_043756425.1). GTDB lineage: Bacteria > Bacteroidota > Bacteroidia > AKYH767-A > 2013-40CM-41-45 > JADKIH01. The sequence continues at coordinate 2,008 of JAYURB010000555.1, read as the reverse complement.
TTGGTAGCAGATTCCGTTTTTACGAATGACTTTTCAGGCATAAACAGTTACACTGCATGGATGGGAATAATAGCATATACTTTCCAGATCTATTTTGATTTTTCAGGGTATTCTGATATGGCTATTGGTCTGGGCAGAATGATTGGTTTCCGTTTTTCCGAAAATTTTCATAATCCGTACATTTCACAAAGCATAACGGAATTCTGGAGAAGATGGCATATTTCTCTGGGAAGCTGGATGCGTAATTATCTATATATTCCTTTAGGAGGCAATAAAGTTAAAACAAAGAGTCGTTTGTACTTTAATCTCTGGCTTGTTTTTCTTGCTTCGGGATTGTGGCATGGTGCTTCGTGGAGCTTTGTTTTATGGGGCGCGTACCATGGAACATTCCTGGTCATGGAGAGAATATTTCTTTTACGAGTGTATGAGAAAATCGGAAAGATTGCAAGTGCAATGCTTACATTTTTCATAGTAGTAATTGGTTGGGTATTCTTTCGTGTAGAGAATATTTCAGAAGCATTTTATTTTCTTAAAAAAATGTTTGCTTTTAATTTTAATTACATACCTGATTGGGATATTGAATTCTTAACCTACTTTATCATTGCCATACTGTTCTCATTTTTTGCCTTTTCAAAAAAAGGACAACAAATACAGGATAAAATATTTGTGGAAGAATACTCGCTAAAAAAACACGTTTCAATGTCTTTCATTGCTGTATGTCTTTTTGTTTTGTCGTTGAGCTCAATTACATCATTTGGCTTTAATCCTTTTATCTATTTCAGGTTTTAATATGGAGAAGATAGAAAAATATTCAAAGAGAATGATTTTCACAGGATTTCTGTTCTTGTTGATTATTCCTTTTATTCAGAATCAATGTTCATTCATCAACGTAGGAAAACTAGAAGGAGCGTTTATCCCTAAGAAGAAGCCTTTATTCAGCGCTGCCGATTGGTTTTCGGGTAAATATCAAACCGAGGCCGAAGAATATGTAAATGAATCATTTGGATTCAGGAATTTATTGGTTCGATTGAATAATCAGATTGCATTTAGCTTTTTCAATAAAGCCAATGCAGACAATATAGTTGTAGGTCGCAATAATTATTTGTTTCAAAGGCCAACCATTAATGCATATTACGGAATTGATTTTTTAGGTGTTGAGCGAATTGAGGAGAGGACAAAAAAATTAAAATTCATCAGCGATACATTGTCCAAGTTAAATAAAAACCTGATTATAATTTTTGGAGCCGGCAAAGGTTCTTATTTTTCTGAGTTTATACCTGAGAAGTTAAAAGTTAAAAAGGGTACTACAAATTTGGAATGCATGTCTGAGTATTTTGGAAAGCACGGACTTAATTTCATTGATTTTAACAAATATTTTATTGATACTAAAAACTCATCCAAATATCCTTTAGTTCCTCAGTATGGAATTCATTGGAGCAGATACGGCGGTTTTCTTGTTACTGACTCTTTACTCCATTACATAGAATCAATCCGGGGCATTGATTTACCCGATATTGTTTTGGATTCATTAGAGTTGCGAAGGCCGGAAAATGAAGATTATGATATTGCCGGAGGCATGAACCTTTTATTCCGTCTTGAAAGTTTCCCAATGGCGTATCCGAAGTTTCATTATGAGCTTGATTCTGGGAAGGTAAAACCTTCAGTTTTAGTTATTGGAGATAGTTATTATTGGGGCATGCAGAATATGGATATTTCAAAGGCATTTTCCAAAAATCAATTTTGGTTTTATAATAATAGGGGTACAGCCGGTGCTTTAAAGGAATTAGCTTCAGATACCAAATTCAGCATGGCACAGGAAATCAATAATTTTGATATTGTAATTTTAATAGCGACTGAATCAAATATGCCTCAGCTGGGATGGGGATTTATTGAAAGTTCCTATTCTTATTATAAAGGTATTTCAATTACGGAAGGTGATCAAATCAATTTTCAGGATGATGTAGCTTTTTTTAAAGAGAAAATAAAAAGGGATATATCAAAAATGGAA
>JAYURB010000554.1:0-2525 GCA_043756425.1 Bacteroidota bacterium | reverse complement strand
GTTACCTGAGCTGCTGCTTTAGCACAGGCCAGAGAAACACCTAAAATTGCATTGGCACCTAAATTGGATTTATTTTCCGATCCATCCAGTTTTATCATAGCAGCATCAATAAGCTTCTGATTAGTTACAGGATAACCTTTCAGTTCTTCATTAATTGCTTTGTTGACATTATAGATAGCCTTTAAGACACCCTTGCCAAGGTATTTTGCTTTATCACCATCTCGTAATTCCATGGCTTCATGGGCGCCGGTTGACGCTCCGGAAGGTACAGCTGCTCTTCCAAAGGCTCCATTATCAGTGATGACATCTACTTCAAGGGTTGGATTACCTCTTGAATCAAGTATTTGACGGGCTCTTATTTCTTCAATTACACTCATAACATCGTTTAAGTTGGTCAAAAGTAAAAAATAACTGAATTACTTGTACGAATGACATACATACTAAGTTATATCTTCGCAAGGTGAAAATGTTATTTACCGTCGGCAAATATCTAAAATACCATTTGAAAGCGGGCACAGTCCACGATGTTCATTCGCCTTTTGTTTTTGACCTGCTAAACAATGTAATAAAGGATAAAACTCCATTTTATGGTTTTGATCTCGTAGAGTCGCTTCGGTCAAAGCACCAATTAGATCGTAAAATCATAAATATTACCGACTTAGGAACGGGGAAAAAAGATAGAAAAGAAAGAATTTGTGATATTGTTAATACGGCCGTAAAACCCAAAAAATATTCTCAATTGCTTTTCAGACTTGCCAACAGGTTCCAATCGGAGAATATACTTGAATTTGGAACCTCACTTGGATTAACAACCCTTTATTTATCACTTCCCAGAAAAGACAGTAAGGTTATTACTATTGAAGGAAGCCCTGAAATTTCTGAAATAGCAAAAGAGAACTTCAGAAGATTAAAAAGAAACAACATAGAGCTTATTACAGGAGAATTCGATAAGGTGCTTCCGGAAGCTCTTCAAAAACTTCCCCGACTCGATTTAGTTTATTTTGACGGCAACCACAGAAAGAAACCCACGCTTTCCTATTTTGAAAAATGCCTGAACCAAGCAACTGAAGATTCTATTTTTATCTTCGATGACATACACTGGAGTCAGGAAATGACTGAAGCATGGAATATAATTAAAGAAAACCCTTCCGTAACATTAACAATAGACTTGTTTCAACTTGGGTTGGTATTTTTCAGGAAAGGAATTCCCAAACAGCACTTTACCCTTCGATTCTGATTTGCAAAACAATGAATCAATAAGAACAAATGATTTAACTTTTAAGTTATATCTGAATGCTTACTTTTGGGCTTTCAAAAAATATTTATGAGCCTGCTTGAATTAAAAAATATCGGAAAAAGATACGTCATCGGTAGCGTTGAAGTAAATGCTTTGCGCAAGATTGACTTGAAAATTGAAAAAGGCGAATACGTCGCTTTGATGGGGCCGTCCGGTTCAGGTAAATCAACGCTGATGAATATTGTAGGTTGTTTAGATACACCCAGCAGCGGTGAATATTCTCTGAATGGAAAAGAAGTAAGTAAAATGACGGAGAATGAACTGGCTGAAATCCGTAACAGTGAAATTGGTTTCATATTTCAAACTTTTAATCTGATTCCCAGAAGTACTGCTCTCGATAATGTAGCTTTGCCATTAGTCTATGCAGGATTAAAAAAAGACCAAAGGAATAAAAATGCCACTCAAGCATTAAAGGATGTTGGTCTTGGTGACAGGATGACGCATAAACCGAATGAATTAAGTGGTGGACAAAGACAAAGGGTAGCCATAGCAAGAGCATTGGTAAACAATCCTTCCATAATATTAGCCGATGAGCCAACGGGAAACCTTGATTCAAAAACATCGGAAGAAATTATGATGCTTTTCAAACAGATTCATAAAAAAGGAAATACAATTATTGTTGTCACTCACGAAGAAGAGATAGCCCGTTATGCATTGCGCATTGTCAGGATTAAGGACGGCATGGTTGAATCAGATACAGGAAATGTTCCAAAAGATAAAGAAGTAGTAATATAATGAAAATCTACACTAAAAAAGGAGATGAAGGAAGTACATCATTAATAGGCGGAACAAGGGTTTTAAAATCTATTGATAGAATCGAAGCATACGGTACTGTTGACGAATTAAACTCCTACATAGGCTGGGTGCGTGATCTCTGTATTGAAGAGAAACAAAAAAGTACATTATTGGAAATTCAGGACAGACTTTTTACTATTGGAAGCTCTTTGGCAGCCGATCCTGAAAAGTCTGTTATGAAACTTCCAGAACTTGTTGAAGCAGACATTGTTTTCCTTGAAAATGAAATCGACAGAATGAATGAAGAGCTTCCCGAAATGAAATTTTTCATTCTGCCGGGTGGACATCCTGCTGTCTCCTGTTGTCATGTAAGTCGTTGTGTTTGCCGAAGAGCGGAAAGAGCGGTAGTCCATCTTGCAGAAAACAGTACCGTTGAAAAACTTACCATAAAATACCTAAACAGACTTTCTGATTACCTTTTTGTTTTGGCGCG
>JAYURB010000553.1:0-5809 GCA_043756425.1 Bacteroidota bacterium | reverse complement strand
AACCGGAAATATTTTTGTTTGCGGAAAAACCAACAGCACTGGAACCGTAGGAGGTTTTGATATGTGCCTACTAAAACTAGATTCAACAGGAATATTATTATGGCAACACACATACGGTGGCTCTGGTGATGACTTTGCAAATTCCATGCTTTTAGATTCCACAGGAGATATAATAATGGCAGGAGGAACAACGAGCTTTGGTAACGGTGGCAACGATGTTTACCTTGTGAAAGTTAATTCATCAGGTACGATGCTTTGGTCGAAAACTTATGGAAAGAGCGGAGATGAACTTGCTTACGGTCTGGCTCAAGTAAAGGACAGTGGTTACATTTTAGCAGGGGTAACGACCAGTTACTTAAATAACAAAGGTTATGTTATTCGCACAGATAATATTGGAGACTCCCTTTGGTCGAATACATATTACATAGGTGCAATCAGTAATGCAGCGATTTATGATGTAAAGGTATTGGCAGATACCGAATTTATTTATACCGGCTATGGTGGTAGCTCCAATTACGGAAATATGTTTCATATGAAAACTAATATGAGCGGAAACTTATCTTACATACATCTTGCCTCCAACCTATCAGATGCAGGAAATGCTATATTAACAACTTCCGATGGAGGTTATGTCGTTGGGGGAAGTTACTCAAACTTTGGCAGCTTCCCGATACTATCAAAATTCTCTTCATCAGGAATTATGCAATGGCAACATATTTACACATACAATCTTGGTCTCACCTACAATTTGTTTGCTGTAGCAACCGACATTGTTCAAAATGCTGATGACTCATTTACTTTATGTGGGTTTTCTAGCTTAAACAGTACCTGCACTAGTTATTCTGATGGAGTTGATGGCTTTATTCTAAAGATCGATAGTTTAGGGTTGACTGTGCCTGTTTTATCTCAATCTATTACAGCTAATCCCGGGGCTAGTTTCTGCAACTCTGCAAATGTGAATGTAACGCTCTTGGCTCCTTCGGGATATGAATCATATCAGTGGTTTCGAATGAATAGCTGTACAGAAAAAATAAAAGGAGCCAACACTCAATCTTATTCTACTGCTTCAACAGGTGTTTACTTTTGTCTTCTTATTTCAAGTGAAAGTATTTATTATTCAAACAAGATAACTGTATCAGTAACGACAATAAACAATCCTCCGGTAATTACTCCTTCTGGAATTGCCAACAGATGTAACGTCGCCATACCTAACGACGCAATGCTCTCTACTCCTTATGTTGATGGACTAAATTATCAATGGCAGCTTAACGGTGTGGCTATTATCGGTGCGACAAATTATCGTTATTTCCCGGTTGTAAATGGAATGTATAGTGTAACCGTTTCCAATAATTGCGACTCGATGACCTCTGCACAAACGGAGATGCATATTAATCAAGGACCACAAAATATTTTGATTACTGCGAGTGGTCCAACAAACGAGTGCCGCCAGTGTGGTCAAAACACAAATTTAATTTCAAGTGAAACAAATAGTCATTATAATTATACCTGGCTATTAAATAATTCACCCATTCCAAGCACAAACAATTCATATATTTTTACTCCTGTCCTTTCAGGAAATTATTCACTCATTGTAAGCAATGCTTGCGGCATTGACACATCTAACAATATTACTGTTCTAGTTAATTCCAATTCGGTTCCGGCTATTACATCAACAGGGAACTCTAACCTAACAAGTTTTAGTGACTCGGCAAATAACTTTTATTGCGGAACGGATACATTGAATTGTTCAATCTCGTTAAATTGTGGAAATTACGAATGGAAGCTGAACGGCAATATTATTCCCGGAGCATCTAATCGTTATTTAGCTAAGCAGCCGGGCATTTATACAGTAAAATTAACAGATAGCTGCGGGACATCCGTTCAATCTCTGCCATTTATTGTAAATGCGATTCAAGGTTATGATTCTATCCTTGTTACTAATAATAATTCATGCGACTATGCACTGCTTATTGCGCCATCTTCAACAAACTTCAACTCTTACCATTGGTATAGAAACGGTGTCGCTCTTTCTAATACAACTTCTATTTTGAATACTACTGCTGGAGGAAACTACTATTGTACTTTTCATCCCGCTATTTGCCCGACGACAATTTCTGCAAAGTCCGTAACCATTAATCCATCGCTAGGATATGTTGTAATAACGGCTTCCCCTTCAACAAGTGTTTGCTCAGGAAGTATAATACTTAATGTTAATGCGGCCAATGCAAATTATGTATGGAAGAAGAATGGAATAGTGATTTCGGGCGCTACTAGTCAGGCCTATACAGCTACCCAAACAGCATCCTATACATGCATCGTTTCAAGGCCGGGATGTGTTTTGGATTCAGCCTATTTGAATGTTTCAATTGGAACAAATCAAATTTCAACCAGTCATTTGATTATTTGTCAAAACACTAATACTATTCTAGGTTTGTTGGTCCCTGACAATTCTTCCTCTTTTCAATGGAGGCGAAATGGAATTGATTTGGTTGGCGACACATTCAATAATATTAGTGTAAACCAAACCGGAATTTATGATTTGAGGATCACCGGATCCTGTGGAACTCATCTGACGAATGCATTAACGATTACCTCTCCAAACACAACTCTTTCTCCTTCCGGAACAATACATTTATGTGATGGAACTTTTATAACATTTAATGCACCCTTTGTTTCTGGATATGAATATAAATGGCAGTACGGTTCCTTCATGCTTCAAGATACTGGATCCGCTCTCAGTTTTTCGACTAATAATTTTTGTTGTGGGACGCGATATTTACGAGCCTATATCACGATTCCCGGGGTTTGCTCATATTATACAAGTTTTGACACAATAGTTCCACAGCATTTCTTATCAAATAATATTTATTCATCTACATCACCTGAATGGTGTGGCGTCGGTAGTGTGCAGTTGAATTCTAGAACTGATTCCGTACTCAACTATCAATGGTATAAAAACTCCATTGCAATTCCTTCGGCAACTTCTTCAGTGTATGTCGCTTCCTCCAATGGAAATTATTATGTTTCAATTGCTGATAATATCGGTTGCGGAAAAAATTCAAATTCCATTACCATAAGAAATGATCTTCTAAGTGGAACAATATCCTCGGCAGCTTGTCAGACATTGTGTTCGGGTGATACGGCTCAACTCACATTAATTCCCCCGACAAATACCTACCAATGGTATTTTAATGGTGATAGTATTTCCGGCGATACTACACAAAATCATCAAGCCGTTTTTTCTGGAACTTATTCTGTGTCCTTCTCAAACTCTACTGGGTGCTCGGGTACAGCATCAACCAAAATTTCTATTGCTTCTGCCGTGTCAAATACCATTATTTATCCCAGCCAGTTTTTTTGTACTGGGGACACTGCGTTATTGCGGAGCAGCTCCTTTACCAATGCTTATTGGTATTTTAACGGAATAGCTATTACAACACCGACGTATTTTCAATGCGCTGCCACCCAAAGCGGCTTGTATTCAGAAATAGGATACCATAATGGCTGTCCGGTTTACTCTGATACGGTGGCGTTAAATTTTAACTCCACCCCTTACGCAAATATAACCACAACCCAAACATCACTTTGTAATGTAACTAGCATAACACTCTTGGCTAACTATAGTTCAAATAATTTATATCAATGGAAAAAAAACGGAGTTAATTTATCAGGCGCAAATTTTGTAAATTACAATACGTCCTCAACTGGAGTTTACACTTGCGAGGTTACCGGTATTTGTGGAACAACTCTTTCAAATGCAATAACGATTACATCATCGTTTAATGCGAATCAATCGGTTATTGGCGCTACAACATTCTGCAGTGGGGATAGCGCTTTGCTTCAGGCAATGCCATCCTCCGGTGGATATACTTATCAATGGAAAAATAATTATTTAAATATTCCCGGGGCAAATACTAATGCATATTGGGTAAAAACATCCGGAAACTATTTTGTTGAAATTTCAGATACGAATGGATGCATTAATGCATCCAATATTATTTCTATCAATGTACTTCCACAATCTCCCTCCCCCAATCTAACATCATCATCAGGCTATATATGTCCGGGTAAAAATTCATTGCTATCCGTCGACAGCACGAATATTTTATCTTATCAATGGAAACACAATGGAGTAAATCTTTCGAACGCTACTTTTTCTGTATATCATGCTACATTGCCTGGCTTATATACCTGCGGAGTTACAAATACTTGTGGTACCGGCTTTTCAGATTCCGTCTTTCTAACAGTCGGTTCTATTCCCGCAATAACAAATCTTCCGGACACGACGCTGTGTACAGGTACATTCATAGATTTGCATGCAGGATGGGTAATTCAATATACTTATCTCTGGCAGGACAGCAGCACTTCAGAACTTCTTACACTTACTTCCTTGTTACCCGATTCTCATCTGGTTTATGTGTTAGTAACAAATTTATCGGGTTGCATGAATAGTGATACGTCACTGATTAATTTTGAAATATGCAATAGCACAACCTCCATAAATGATAATGATCATTTTAATTTATATCCGAATCCAGTCTTTGACAAATTAATGATTGATGTTCCATTCGTTAATAATTTTAAATTAAAAATACTTGATATTACCTGCAGGGCAATTATTTTAGAAGATATTTTCAAAGATACTTTTGAAAAAAAGATAGAGGTAAACACTTCATTACTTGCCAGAGGGTTGTATTTTCTTCAAATTGATACCTATTCCGGAAGCTATTTGAAAATTTTTGTGAAAAAATAAATGATTCTGCTGTGCCGTTTTTGTTAAACAATTTACAATAGCCCAAATGATTTGATACTTGTGGTCCCGAACGCACTTTGAGCGCTTTTACATGCTGTTGGCTTGCTTGCAAATAGGCTATAAAATTCTTACTGTCTGACAATTCGAACAATTTCTCTTCTTTCCTGGCTCCCGCTGCGACTGACATATCATCAAGCATTTTTCCCATCCTCAAACAAAACTAAATATAACTTCGACGCTTTGACGGACATTTCCCCCAACTGGCGGATTGTTTTGAGCTGTGTTATATTAATCCACTTTAAAATGCTCATCGATTTTCAAAACTTTTATTGATATTAAATACCCGCTAGGAGTAGTCTTAGCGCGAGTAGTTCGTTTAATTAAATGAACAGACATCTATTCGCGCGGACTACGACTTACATTCCCAATACAATCAACTGTAAAACAATGTTCATTTAATCAAAGTTGGTGCTCGCGCTTAGTACTCCTAGCGGGGCGGGGGATTCTCTTAATTAAATAACCTTACTTTAATGGTTGTATAAACTTCGATAGCCCCCGATATTTGCATAATGAAAATAAACATTGAAATTATTTATACTAAGGCGAAAGAACTTCGAGAACTAATTAATGAAGCTGTTAATTCATCTGCCTATGAAGATACTTATTTGAGAGAAAAGCTGCTTAAGTTAAGCCGACAGATTCCATTTCAAATTGGTCTGAGTTTGAATATAAATTCTATTGAAAGTATACGCTTCCACTTGAAAAAAGCAGAAAGAAAGTTTATAGAACTGCAAATAATAGTTGATCTAAGTACTTCAGAATATTTTAATATCGATTTACAAAAATTAGACTCTTTATTGGAAGAATTCCCGGAATTATTATATACTACACTTAAAAAAGCTGAAGAGAACGAAGAGAAAAAGATTGAGGAGTTCATGAAAGAGTTTATGGTGTAAGTAGGGTTCACTCAAACATAAAGAATGTTTATAAATAAAGGGCTTTAGCAATAAAATATCAAAATAGATGCATTATATTTATGAAAAATGCATAAAATAG
>JAYURB010000552.1:0-15253 GCA_043756425.1 Bacteroidota bacterium | reverse complement strand
GCATCATTAATAAAAAGCTGCATGCGGTCAACAGTAGTATACTTTACCATTGCCGTAAAAGAAAAGAGGGAAGAAAAATTTCCATTGAGTCCCGCTTTTAACTCTAGCTTATGTATTGTATTTAATGGAATAAGTGATGGAGTAATAAATGGGTTTTCTTCTGTTATTGTATGATAATTATTCTTTACAATTTTACCATTAACTCCGGCGAAAGCGTAAAGTACATTTTCAACAAATGGTACACTTATATCTATTTTCGGGAAAAGATGTACATCCGATGAAAGGTTCTTTTCTATTCCCGCACTTAATCCTAAAATCAAACGGACCTTTTCCCTGTTAAATTTAAGAGAAGGCTCAATAATAATAATATTTCTACTCAAACCATTGTACAAAGCCAATTGTTCGTTATCCGCTAATGTCTTTTTAAAATAATCAAATGAAATGTCTGTGTTCACATAATAATCACTAATTATTTTAGCAACTGTTCCTTTAACAACTATTTCACTTTCGGAAACACCGTAAAGATCGCTTATAGTTGAAAAGCAAAAACTGGTATTGTAGTCGAGGTGGCTTCGAGAAAGGTAATTGCTTCCAAATCCTAAGAGAACACCAAATTTATTAAAACGTTGTTTTAGTAAATCCTTGTTGATAATGGTATCGTTTGTATCGTAACCATAATAATGAACAGTGTTTCTGTCGTAGTTTACTTCGCCGGAGAATGTTTTGTTTTCCAGGAAATATTTGCCGAATACACCGCCGTGGTTCATGCTAAATCCTGCCGGTCCGACATCTTTCAAACCCGGATTTCCCGAATGATGATTAAGTGCCAAACCAAGCGAACCCTTTTTAGAACGTAAGGCATTGTAATATAAATCTCCTTTGTATGTTGTGTAATTTCCAATGCCAAGTTTAACATAGGAACGGTAGAGCTTATCGACGGATTCGTCCTTTATTTTAACTGCTTTAATTACGCCCGCTTCATAGTCGTTATTTATTTTTCTTGAACGTATGCTGTACTGCATGGCAGGAGGATTTGACGATTCCGTATCTCCTTCCGGTGACTCAGAAATTTTGTAAGATTCACCCAATACAGGCTTGTATCCCTTTACGATTAATATATTCTTATCACCAAGGTTTTCTTTTTCACCGGTTTGAGCAAAAAGAAAAAAAGGCATTGAAATAAGAAAAACAATTTTAAAGAATATTTTCATTTCGGGTTTACTGTTTATTTGACTACGTTTTAATCTACTTAAAAAGTTAAGTATATACTGTATGGGATAATTAATTTCCGTTTTCTGAAGAATCTTTCGGTGCCAATTCCATTTTCAATTTCTGTTTCTCTGCATCCATATTCTTTTCAGCGAGTAACAATAACTTTAGTTTTTCATTCGCTATGGATTTAAGGTCATCGGCATCAGCAGGGTCGGCTTCGTAGTTTTCTACAATACTCTTATACGTTTCTTTTGCCTGGAAGGTATCTTTTAAGGCAAGGTAATTATCGCCCAGTAAAATAAAGCCTTGGGCTATCCAGTAATCGTATGATGGAACCTGTTTTTGAATTTCAAGAATGAGTTTTTGAGACTCTTTATGATTTCCTTCTTTGAATTCAACCAGAGCCGAAAGATATCTGCTTTCAGCCGTCATTTCGCTATTGGTTCTTTTAGAAACCAAAGCGAGTTCTGTTCTCGCTTCGGGATAATTCTCCTCAGTAACAAAACATCGACCCGAAATGAGATGTGCTTCATTGATCAGATCTTTGTCAACAATAGGAGAATTAAAAATCTTTTGAGCAGCAAAATGAGCTTTATCGCAACGATTTAATTTTGAATTACACCGCAGCTGGCCCGACAAGGAAGCAAGGATATTGTCTTTCGATTTTGCTATGTCTTCAAGTTTTTCAAAATTATCCAATGCTTTAACGTACTCTTTTAAATAATAATTAATGTTGCCGGCATTCAGAAGAGACTTCTCTGTAAAATTATTGGCAGGCTGATTGATTACATACTCATAACCCGCTAAAGCTTCAGCGTAATTTTTGTCTCTGAACTGGCATTCCGCTTTAAGAAATGTGGCACTCAGTTTAAAAATCGCATTGGGAAACCGGCGAAGGTAATTACTCAAATCTTCTATTGCAGCAGTGCAGTTACCCTGAGTAAAACGCAATTCAGCTGCTTCATAAGTAAGTGAATCTTCTGCAGCATCTGACACATTTGCTTCCGGAACATTCTTAACGTAGGCTAGGTAATCATCAACTTTATTATTGGATACACTTATGTTTTTAATTTGCATTAATGCTTCTCTTGCTTCATCGGTATTGGGATACTTCTGAACGATACCTTTATAAGCATTCATTGCACGATCGTCCTGTTGAGTATTATAATAAACAAGCGCTTCGCCCAGTTCCGCTTTGCGTGCAAAAACACTTGAAGGAAATTGTGATGTCAGTTTTTTATAATAGGAAAGTGCATCCTCGTTATTTCCGGCAATTAAAGAAGCCTGACCTGCTTCAAAGAGGGCATCGTCGTAATAAACCGACTTGGGGTATTTATCCAATAACTTTTGCAACGCAGAAACCTTTTCATTCATCCTTCCCTGCACACCCAAAATAATTGCCCGCTGGTAAATAGCATAATCACTCGCTTTTGAATTGGAAGCAATTGCCTGACTATAAAAATCCAGGGCATTTACTTGGTCTTTCAGCATAAAAAAGCAATCCGCAATGCGCATTAAAGCATCGTTATAACGTAAAGCATCTGTCTGGGATTTTTCAATGATATATTTCCGGAAAGCCATTTGAGAACTCGTATAATCTCCCTTTTTAAAAAGAGCGTAACCAATATTATAATTTGCAGAGTTATATAGTTTGGATCTCAATGCTGCCGGTGTAACGAGGAATTCACTGTAAGAGCGAATGGATTCTTCGTATTCATTCATTCGGTAATAGGATTCGCCATTCCAGTAATTTGCCAGAGCGACAAGCGACTGATCTAAGGGATATGAAAGAGAATTTGCAAACATTTTCACTGCTTCTTCAGGCTTTTTATCCATGAAGAATTCAACGCCGCGAAAATAAAGCGCCTTTTGATACGCTGACTTTAGGTTTTCACTTTTACTTTTCATGGACTCGAGTGCAGTGATGGCATCTTTATAATTATGCGTACTCGTATAGATGCTTACAAGCATTTCATTCGCCTGAACGGTATAGACACTTTGAGGAAAGTTTTTCTGGAAATTCCGGAATGCTTCTATGGCGACTGATTGCAAAGAAAGTTCATAGGAAAGTTTCGCAAAATTAAATTGAGACTCTTCCTGAATAAATGGATCGAACGATGATTTTCCGGCAGACTGAAAAGCAGCATGCGCTGCTTTCTTATTACTTGTTTTTAAATAACAATCGGCCAGATGGTAATAAGCGTTTTGTGTAAGGCTGTCGTCGACACCAATAGTTTTTTGAAAAAAAGTAATGGCATTGGCATAATCTCCTGTACGGTAATAAGAAAATGCTATGGCATATTGATCGTTGCGGCCGGAAGAAGGAGAATTCTTCTCATAATCCAAAAGATACGGAAGCGCTTCTTTATATTTTTCCATCCTGTAATAAGACTCTGCAACTATTCTGGAAATTTCAAGTCCGTTTTTGGAAGTTGCAGTATCGACTACACTCGGTGAATATTTTAGTACATCATTATATTTCTTTTGTTTGTAATAAATCTGCGTAATGTAATAAGGCACCACAGGAGCAAATGCCTCTGACTCTTTTAATTTAAGAAAGCCTATTAAAGCGGTTTCATAATTTTCGTTTACGTAAGCGATGTGAGAATAATAGTATTGAGCAGCGGAAGCGTATTTAGTATTGCCATCTTTCATTGCATAAAAAGACTTACCGGCTTTATCATAGTCGTTAGTCATATAATAACAATACCCGACTTTAAAATTTATTTCATCTTTTTTATCCGTTTCCAGTTCAGACTGATCAACCTTTAAAAGCCATTCAATAGCGTTTTTATAGCGCTTCAGTCTGTAGTAGTAATTGCCTAATTCGAATACAGCATTTTGATAATTGGCATTGGCAGGATAATCGGTGAGGAAATTTAACAGCAGAAATTCTGCATCTTTGTTAAACAATTCACTTGCACATTTAGCATTATAAAAAGAGGCATTAGCACGCGTTAAAAAAGAAATGTTCTCCGTAGAATTAACTACCTGAAGAAATTCTTTTTGAGCAGCAACATACTTCTGTTTTTCTAACAGATCGAGACCTGTTTTGTAATGCTTTTCTGGGTCGGTATAGATTGCTGTTTGCTGAGAAAAAACATGAAAATCTATGAATAATAAAACCACTAATAATATTCGGGTCATCTTTTTGTAAAACCGGTTTGGAATAGAAACGGGAAATCCTTCAAATTTATTGAGATAAGGCTATTAATCCTTAAAATCAGCTTGTTTTTACCAACATAGTTTTAAACATGGAAACACTTTCAGAAAAGAAACAGTATAAATGAAATTGGTAATAGTCTTAATCTATCATTTATTACCTCAATACAAAGTTTGACTAAAAAATCAACAGTAAAATAGCCTAAAATCATGAGAAAAATTACAGTAATATTAGTCTTGCTAATCAATGCATTAATACTTCTTTTCGGATGCAAAAAAGAAAAGACAGCGGAATTGGAATACGATACGCAAACTTCTCAGGACAATGCATTAGCAGAATCCACCTTCAATGATGTAAACAATATGGCTTCTCAGGCAGTTGAAAGTGGTTTATTGAGTACCTATAAAACATCAAATCCCGAAAATTCCTTTCTTAATAGCTGTGCAACCGTTACTGTTACTCCTGATTCAACAGGCAGTGGAGGATCCGTTGTTATTGACTTTGGTTCAACACCTTGCCAATGCCAGGGATTAATATGTACAGACACCAGGTTTCGCAAAGGAAAGATAAACATTACTTATACAGGGCCTTATAGAAGTCCTGGAACAATAATTCAAACAACTTTCGACAATTATTATGTAGGAGTCGATTCAATTAAAATGTTTAAAGTTACCGGTACAAAAACCGTAACCAATCAGGGCTTCAATGCAGCGAATCATTTGAAATTTTTAATTTCTGTTAATGGACAATTGACGAATTCAGGCGGGGAAACCATGAGCTGGACTTCTCAGCGGTATCGTGAATGGATTGCCGGAGAAAATACTTTAACAAACTGGCGCGACGATGAATATGTCATTACAGGAACCGCCAATGGAACAAACTTTGAAGGAAATTCCTTTACAGCCAATATAACGAGTGGATTGTATATTGCTTTAAGTTGTCCTTACATTAAACAGGGTATTTTTGAGCTTACCCCAAATGGTAAACCAACACGAACGCTGGATTATGGTAATGGAACCTGCGATGGCAATGCAACCCTCACGGTGAATGGCACCATTTTCCCAATCGTTTTACGTTAATAAAACCGTTGATCAAAAAATTTAAAGAGCCTTCTGTTTCCTCACAGAAGGCTTTTCTTTTTCTACCTTTGCCGAATGTATATATTGAAGCTAAAAGGAACAGAAAAGATTCCCGACTATGTGCAGCTAAGAGATGAAAATTTTACGCTCCTCGCCTACTTCCGCGTAGACCGTCCCGAGAAAGCGATTACAAAAGCCGGACTTGGAAATTATGAAGCGGAAATACTTCAATTAATAAATGAAATGCCGTTTGGAAAAATTCAACGATGGGAAGCAAAACAGCCATGAATAATGAATCAGGCTAATAGACAATTACCCTTTCAAAATCACTAATTATTAATTTCATTTTCTGAAAACAAAAACCCATGTCACTTACCATCATTAGCCTCACGAATGCAAATATTTTCCAATCGTTCAACCTGATATTGTCCAATGTTAATCTTGAAATTGAAAAAGGAGAGTTTGTTTACTTAATAGGCAAAACAGGAAGCGGCAAAAGCACCTTGTTGAAGACTATTTATGGAGATGTAAAACTTGCAGAAGGAGAAGGAACCATTGCAGGTTTTCCGTTAAATAAAATGAAAGAAAATCAAATTCCATTTTTACGGAGAAAATTAGGAATTGTATTTCAGGATTTCCAGCTATTAACAGACAGGACAGTCAATGCCAATTTACTTTTTGTATTGGAAGCAACAGGATGGAAAGATCAAGTGAAAATGAAAGAAAAGATTGCTGAAGTTCTTGATAAAGTCGGACTTTCTACCAAGGGTTTTAAAATGCCTAATGAATTAAGTGGAGGAGAACAACAGCGCATTGTCATTGCAAGAGCCTTGTTAAATGATCCGGAAATTATTCTTGCCGATGAACCAACAGGAAATCTTGACCCTGAAACATCGGAAGGAATTATGCGCTTGCTTTTTGACATCAGTAAAAGCGGAAGAGCAGTATTGATGGCTACTCACAATTATACTTTGATTGAAAAGTTTCCTGCACGGATTATTAAGTGTGAAAAAGGAAGATTGATTGACAGCAAGCTTGTAAATTATTGAAGGGGATAAAATAATTTTTAGTTATGATTCAAGGTAAATATAAAATAATCGAATGTGACTTTAAAATCCCCGGATGGCATACAGATTTGAAAAATAGTATTTATCACTTTTTTGAAAATGATTTAATAATTGATCCAAACAATATTTATTCAAAAACGATTATTAAAACATCTTTTCACTTTGATGGAATGGAATTATCAATCAATTCAACAAAATTCAAATATTTTAAAGTAAGTGAAAGTAAATTTAAACTTGAAAATGAAATTGTGATATTGGAGTTTGTTGAAATGGAATAACGTCTGCCGCTAATAATTCAACAATTGAATTATTTTTTTTGCTCCCGCTTTATTCGAAAAATCTTTTAATAGAATTTCATTTCTTTTATCAATCTCAGTAGCATTAAAAGATTCTTTTAGCATGGCTTCCGTAATACTTGCTTTCATTTCCTCTTCTGAATCAGCAATTACACAAAGAGATTCGAGCCCTGTATTAATTACCATGGGAGAATTGACAATACAGGTACGACCGCAATAAAGTGAAGCAATGAGTTTCAATTTAATTCCTGTAGGTTGAAAAGTTGGCAATACATTGCATTGCGCTTCAGAAACCATTTTCTGTATTTCAAGATGAGAAAGATCGTCTTTAAGAATAATGTTTTTAGAACCTTTGACTGCTTTGATGAGTTCCTCCGAAGGTTTTCTGCCGGCAATAACCAGCTTAAACGGAAGGTCGTTAAAAATTTTACGCACGAGGTAAAGAGCAGCTTCATTATTTTCTCCAATACTTAGATTGCCGTGATAAAAAGCAAAATCGCTTTTGTCGTTTCTAATTTCTGTTTTTTCAAAAGGATGAAAAGCGGTAATATAATGAACGTGCTTAAAGTTATGCATAAAATGAGCCGTATCGGAGGGAGAAATTGCGGCAATGGCATATGCTTTTTTTAGTATGGATTCGTATTTTAAAAGCTTTCCTGCTTCATTGAAGAAGTAATATTTTTTGAAAATATTTTTTTCAATTTTTGCCAGACTGTTGTAATATTCGTGTTCAACATTGTGCGTTCTGACAATTATTTTCCTGTTTTCAAATGCAGAATCGTTTAACAAAAAGGTAGAATGCAATCCTTCCATTAAAATTGGAAAATCATCTTTTAACAGGCGCTCGCGTAACTCTGGTGAATTACGGGTAAGAACAATGTATGGATAGGTATTAAACAGAAGAGACTTAGTGGTCTTTCTTGGATAATAATAAACCTCATCGGCAAGGAAAGTCAATTCGGAAGAAGCTTTCCGGCCATATTCATAACAATGAAGAATAATCCTTACCCCTTCTTCACTCAGGGCTTTCATTTTATAATAAACATCCATAACACCTCCATAATCCGGAGGAAATGGAACATCGAAAGAAACGATATGCAAAGATGGTTTAGACATTCTCAAATAATTCCAATAATTTATGCTGTTCATTTTCCCAGCATAATTCTTTTGCTGCAAGATTTAAATTTTTCTTCCACTGATCAAGGTTTTCCTGCATCATTTCCTTCATGGCCTGCGCAAGTATCAGAGGATCAGACGATGAAACAATTCTGCCAATATTGAATTGTTGAATCACTTTTTTTACTTCAGGCAAATCGGTGGCAAGAATGGGTAAACCGGCCTGAATATAATCGAAGATTTTATTGGGAAGGGAAAAACGGTAATTGAGGTTTGTATCCTTATCGAGTGTAAGACCAAAATCAGCCATTTTGGTAAAACGAATAAGTTCATGAAAAGGCTGTTTGGGAACAAAAAAAACTTTCTGTTCCATATTTGATTTTTTCATTTTGATTTTAAGCTGCTCGATAATATCTCCACTACCTATAAAAAGCAGGATAGCGCCTTCAACTTTTTCAATTGCTGCAACAGCCTCTTCTGCACCGCGGTCAATATTAATGCCGGCACCCTGAAATAAAAAAACTTTTGCATTGGATGGAATGTTCCATTTTTGTTTCTCCTCTTGCGCTAGCGTTAGATCAGGAAGCAGCGGAAAGTTTCGCACAGTTTTAACTTTAACTTTATACTTATTTGTATAAATTTCTGCTATGGAATCGTTAACTGTCATAACGCTTTTGAGTTTGGGAAAAATCCATTTCTCAATATGCATCCATACAGAACGAACAAAAGGCCGGGAAATTAGTTCAGGAACCTCTGTAAAATACTCATGACTGTCGTACACAAGTTTTACATTTTTCAGTTTTGAAGCAAGGAAGCAGGCAAGCAACGTATCCAAATCGTTGGAAAGATAAAAGTCTGCTTTGCTAAAAAGTAAATATAAAAACAGTCTGATATTGTAGAGCATATAAAACAAAGGACCGCTATCAATGAAGAGTCTGAATCTTTTTGTTTCATACATTCTCTCTTCAAGAGGCAAGGACTTTTTTAAAGCTCTTCCAACCAATACTACATCATAGCCATTTTGATGCAAAGCCAGAGCCGCGCGATGTACCCGCTGATCTGTTACCAAATCGCTGATGACAGTTATAATTACTTTTTTTCGGAGAGACATCAGAATTTCGGCAAGTTAATAGAAAAAAATTATCTTCTTTTTGAAATTTTGGCATACAAAAATGACTAAAATCATACCCTCAATTATTTTGAAAACACCCATAAAAAGAGTAGTTTTGCTGTACTGAAAAAATAATAAAATATATGACTGATCAGGAAAGAGAAAAACAATTCGAAGAAAAGATAGCTAAGGGCGAAATTATTGAAGCCAAAGACTGGATGCCTGAGCGTTATCGAAAGCAATTAATCCGTATGATGAGCCAGCATGCACATTCAGAAGTTGTAGGCATGTTGCCGGAGGGCAATTGGATTACACGCGCTCCAAGTTTACGCAGAAAAGCAGTTTTACTTGCAAAAGTTCAGGATGAAGGCGGTCATGGTCTCTACATTTACAGTGGAACAGAAACTTTGAATATCAGCCGCGATGAACTTATCAATGACCTATTAACAGGTAAAGCCAAATATTCCAGTATTTTTAATTACCCAACATTAAGCTGGGCTGACATGGGGTCTATTGGCTGGCTGGTTGATGGAGCAGCAATTATTAACCAGACTGCATTGGCAAAATGTTCTTACGGGCCTTATGCAAGAGCAATGGTAAGAATTTGTAAAGAAGAAAATTTTCACCACAAACAAGGCTATGAAATTCTTGCAACATTAATGAAAGGGACAAAAGAACAAAAGCAAATGGCTCAGGATTCTGTTGATCGCTGGTGGTGGCCATCGCTAATGATGTTCGGTCCTTCAGACAAGGATTCACCGAATTCAGCTGAGTTAATGCGCTGGAAAGTAAAACGCTATTCCAACGATGAGTTGAGACAGCGTTTCATTGACCGCACAGTGCCTCAAGCAGAAAATATTGGATTGACACTACCCGATCCTAATCTCAAATTTAATGAAACAACAAAACATTACGAACACGGTGAGATTAACTGGGAAGAATTCTTTAATGTAATAAAAGGCAATGGCATATGCAATAAAGAAAGACTGGAAACCCGCCAGGATGCTCATAATAATGGGGCATGGGTAAGAGAAGCATCTGAAGCGTATGCTGCTAAACACGAACCTAAATTTGTCGCCGCTTAAAAACCAATAAATAAAAAATTATGAGTGCATCACAAGGACCATTATGGGAAGTTTTTACTCAGAAAAAATCGGGCTTACCCTTTGAACATGCAGGAAGTGTCCATGCACCCGACAGGGAAATGGCGTTGCAAAATGCACGCGATGTTTATTCACGACGCAAAGAAGCAACGTGTATATGGGTGGTGCTTTCTGACAACATCGTTTCCAGTTCACTGGAAGATGTATCGTCGTTTTTCGATCCGTCCAATGATAAAATTTATCGTCATCCAAATTTTTATAAGACACCGGGGGCTAACTTCGAATAGTATTTAGATTTATGAAACCAGTCAATGAGTTAATTTCCGAGTATTCGCTTCGAATAGGTGATACCAGTCTGATACTTGGACAACGCCTTGGCGAATGGTGCGGCCACGGCCCTATTTTGGAGGAAGATATTGCATTAACCAATATTTCTCTCGATCTGATCGGACAGGCACGGGCCTTTTTGACCTATGCAGGTGATTTAATGAAGAATAAAAAAACAGAAGATGAACTTGCTTTTTTCAGAAATGATAGAGAGTTCAAAAATAATCTACTGGCTGAATTTCCCAATGGCGACTTTGGTCAAACCATATTAAGACAATTATTCATCAGTACCTTTCAGTATTATTTTTTCGACCGCCTGAAAAAAAGTAAGGACGAAATGTTTTCAGCACTTGCAGAAAAGTCATTTAAAGAAGTGGCTTATCATTTAAGACACAGTGCTGAATGGACATGCAGACTGGGAGACGGAACGAAGGAAAGCAAAGAAAAAATGGAAAATGCCATACGTGAATTGTGGCGATACACTGGCGATTTATTTTTCTCCGATGAAACAGACGCTGAACTTATAAAGCTTGGAATTGGAGTCGATAAAAGTGAAGTAAAAAAAGACTGGGACAAGAAAATCCGGGATGTCTTCGAAAAAGCAAAATTAGAAGTCCCGGCCGAAACATTTATGATAACCGGGGGCATGAACGGAAATCATACAGAATACCTCGGGCACATTCTTTCTGAAATGCAGATATTGCCGCGATCTTTTCCGGGCGCGGAATGGTAGATGAAACGATATTTTTCTACTTATTATTTTTTGAAAAACTCAACAATGATTTGCAGGTAAATGGAAATTGAAAAAAAGAACATTGAGAATATTTTTTCAATATTATCGGAAATACCCGATCCTGAAATTCCTGTTATCACCATAGCTGAATTGGGTATTTTGCAGTCAGTTACTTTAGAAGATGATATTGTAAATGTTACTATAACACCAACCTATAATGGTTGTCCTGCCATGAAAGCCATAGCAGATGAAATAAAAGAGAAACTGAAAGAAAACGGTTATCAAAAAGTAAATATAAAGCTGGTTTACTCGCCTGTTTGGACAACAGACTGGCTTAGTGAAGAAGCGAAAGAGAAACTGCGAAAATATGGAATATCCCCTCCCGGAAAATCCAATCTCAAGAATCCAATCTCAGGTGATGGTGAGGTAACGTGTCCACGTTGTAAATCAACAGATGTAAAACTCGTTAGTTTGTTTGGATCTACTGCCTGCAAAGCGCTTTATACCTGCAATACCTGTCGGGAACCTTTTGATCAGTTTAAATGTCATTAATTTTTTATCATGATAAAATATACACTAGAACAGAACATTGGCAAAATTATTCTGGATCGTCCCGACAAATTTAACAGCTTTAACCGTGAAATGGCTTTGGCTTTGCAGGAAGCACTGCGTGATTGCCAGAACAATGAAAAGGTACGTGCAATATATCTTGGTGCATCCGGAAAAGCTTTTTCTGCCGGACAGGATTTATCAGAAGCTATACGTCCTGACGGACCGGGCATTGAGAAAATTGTTGCTGAACATTACAATCCAATAGTTCTGCTGCTTCGAAAAATAGAAAAACCTGTAGTGTGTGCAGTTAACGGAGTTGCTGCGGGTGCAGGTGCTAACATAGCACTGGCTTGCGATATTGTATTAGCAGCCAAATCTGCAAGCTTTATACAAGCTTTTAGTAAAATAGGGTTAATACCCGACAGCGGCGGAACTTTTTTTCTTCCGCGGCTGGTTGGTCTTCAGCAAGCTGCAGCATTAATGATGCTTGGAGAGAAAATAAGTGCAGAGGAAGCTCAAAGGATGGGAATGATCTACAAAGTATATGATGATGAAATGCTTGAAAAGGAATCGTGGCAGATAACACAAACACTGTCAGAAATGCCAACCAGAGGTTTGGGACTTACCAAGCGATTGCTCAATAAATCGTTGTTCAATAACTTAGAAGATCAATTGAAAGAAGAAGGAAAGACACAAACAGAAGCAGGGATGACGAAAGATTTCAATGAAGGAGTACAGGCATTTTTACAAAAAAGAAAACCGGTATTCACAGGTAATTAAATTCCGGTAGAATTAACAGATAAAAAAAAAGGCTGTCTTTTCAGACAGCCTTTTACTTTTTACGGGTGAAAAATTACTTCACCTTTGCAGATAATTCAGCACCTGCTTTAAATTTAGCAACACGTTTAGCAGCGATTTTAATCGGCTTGCCTGTTTGCGGGTTGCGTCCGTTACGTGCAGAACGTTTAGCTACAGTAAATGTTCCGAAGCCGATAAGAGCTACGCGCTCTCCTTTTTTCAAAGTCTTCGAAGTAACATTCATGAAAGCTTGTAATGCACGTGATGCATCTGCTTTTGTAATTTTTGCTTCTGATGCCATTGCATCAACTAATTCAGCTTTGTTCATTGTTTTTTTAGTTTTTAGTGATATTAAAATATGAATCGAGTCAAAAGTATACAGTTGATAAGGTTTGCACAATGTTTTGCCTCGTAACTGTTAATAAAAACCACTGTTTGTTGAAAACTTTCCCTTCAAAATGCAATGTTTGAGGCTGTTTAGAGCAACATGCATAATAAAATAGAAGAGTTGCTTAATCCTAAGCTTTCTTGCACAGCACGATTTACGATACTCAATACTTTTAAATATCTTTACAATCACGATTCATTTTAGAATACTATGGATAAATTTATAGTTAGTGCCCGAAAATACAGACCGGTAACTTTTGATACAGTTGTTGGGCAGCCCAATATTACATTGACCTTGAAGAATGCTATTCGCAACAATCATCTTGCGCAGGCATTTCTTTTCACCGGACCTCGGGGAGTCGGGAAAACAACTACAGCCCGTATCCTGGCCAAGACAATAAATTGCGATAACATAAGTAAGAATATTGAAGCATGTGACTCCTGCCCTTCCTGCAAGTCATTCATGGATGGGAATTCCATGAATATTTATGAGCTTGATGCTGCATCCAATAACTCTGTTGATGACATACGCGCCCTGGTAGAACAGGTTCGTTATCCACCGCACTTAGGTAAATATAAGATCTATATTATCGATGAGGTGCACATGTTAAGCGCAAATGCCTTCAATGCTTTTCTAAAAACACTGGAGGAACCTCCTTATTATGCCATTTTCATTCTGGCTACAACGGAAAAACACAAAATCATACCAACCATATTATCTCGTTGTCAGATTTTTGACTTCAACAGAATCAGTGTGGAAGACATTGTTAAGCAGCTAAAGAATATTGCCGAGAAAGAAGGCGTGGAAGCTGAAGAGGATGCACTGCATGTAATTGCTCAAAAAGCCGATGGTGCTTTGCGTGACTCCTTAAGTATTTTCGACCAGCTTGTCAGCTTTACAGGTAAAAAATTAACCTATAAAGATGTTATAGGGAATCTGAACATTCTTGATTACGACTATTACTTCAAAATAACAGACGATTTACTGGCAGGAAATTTCTCAAGTATTCTCCTAACTTTTAATGAAATATTAAATAAGGGATTCGACGCCCACAACTTTATTAATGGACTTGCTTCTCATTTTAGGGATTTACTTGTATGTAAGGAAGAAAGCACCTTAGTCCTGCTTGAAGTATCTTCAAATGTCCGTGAGAAATACAGCGTGCAATCCCGCTTCTGTGAAGCATCCTGGTTATTAAACCAGCTCGAACAGGCAGGTAAAGCGGATATTAATTTTAAAGCTGCAAAAAATCAGCGGCTGCATATTGAATTAACCTTATTGAAAATGTGTTCTGCATTTTCTTCTGATATGGAACCTGTCAAAAAAAAAGCGGAGCTAACGATTAATCAGCCTTCTGTTGCTGCAAAAATAAATCCTTTAATTACTACAAAGGATCCTGTTCCTGTAATTGTGCAGACAGAAATACCAAAAGAAACCGTTGTTTCACCTTCACCTATAAAAGAAGAGATCGTTTCTTCGCCGGGAATCAGGAAAACAGTTTCTATAAGCGGAAAAAAAAAAGCTGATATAGAAAAAGTTTCTGAAGTTAAAAGTGTTGAAGCTGTTCCTGAAATCAACACTCCTTTTGAAATTAATACGCTAACAGAATATTGGACTCAATATGCAACCGGTTTACACGATGAAGGAAGAATGGCTCTGCATTTCGCCATGATAAAACGTAAACCGGAAATTGAAAATGAATCCATCATAACATTCACCGTTGATAATGTTGCACTGGAAAAAGATTTGAATGAAAATAAAACTTCTTTATTAGCTTTCCTGAGAAAGAATCTTTCCAACTATTCTATCGATCTTAATTTAAAAGTTGAAGCAAGTCCGGTGACGAATGAAAACCCTTATACACCTTCTGAAAAATTCAAAAAACTGGCTGAAAAAAACCCATTGATTAATGAACTAAAAAAGAAATTTGACCTTGAAATTGAGTATTAAAATGCCTTGGTTAAAGAACATATTAACTATTCATTTTAATATCATATAACTATTTTAATATCAATATATTAACTATTAATTTTTAACAAGAAAACAAGCCGAATTTTCTTGTTAAAATGATGCATTTTAAGTATATTTGAAAGATTATGAACGTTTAAAAGAAATCAATAATTTTTTTGTGATTTCAATTTATTTAGAAATCAATATCAAAGAGTCTTACTAACATACACAATGAGTGAATTTATCAATCCACAGGTGAAAGAAACCGGACCCACATCAACAGAATCAACAAATAAAAAATCCGAACAGGATTATTCAGCAGACAGTATTCAGGTATTGGAAGGACTGGAAGCAGTTC
>JAYURB010000551.1:0-5812 GCA_043756425.1 Bacteroidota bacterium | reverse complement strand
AATAATTACAGCCAACAAGCTGGATTTACGTTTTGTAATAATTTATTTATTAAAAAATTTGCACTTCAGCTTGACATTTTGCTTTTATCACATGCATTTACAGAAAACTATTATTATTCTGGGTATAATTTATTTGATGTTAATGAATCTAAATTCAACTTCAAAAAACTAGGCATTTCATGTAGCTTCATACATAAAATTTTTAATGTACGAAAAACTTATTCTTTTTTTTCATTAGGTGTTGCGTATAATTTTGTTATTAATAATAAAAGAAAAAACAGACTATTTAATAATAGTTACACCTATCAGAGTAATTTCCCTTTGACTATAAATTCGGATTTATATTATTTACTTGGCTTTCAAATTTATAAGAAAATAAATAATATTTCAATCGGGCTAAAATCAATATATGAAAATGAAATTATTGAGTCAAAAAAAAGTACTCCTTATAATTATAGGCCTAGGTACTCTAATTATGTTATAGAGTTGGGGTTAGTAATTATTTATGTTCTCTAAATAGTACTGTAAAAATCCAACCAAGAAAATGTGGGCCTTGACGGGAATAAATAAAATCATGTTATTAAAGTGATTGTGGTTGGTCAACCGTAAGAGATGACAGTCTGAACTTGCAAACCACTCTTACAGTGCTTTTGTCCGAAGGGCGAAGGTACTGAGCGATTTGAGAAAAGGCGAAAAAGATTCGTCAGGTAATAGAATATAAGAGCTGAACAAAATTTAATTACTGTTAAAACAGCAATATCGTCAAAAACCTTCAAACTTTACTCGGTGTAGTCTCCAATGAAAGGACATTTAAAAAAATGTAGTAGCTATTAAATATCCCACTTCACCGAAAAATTCACAACTCTCCCATCAATAGGCGCCCACAACTTATGAAATTCCGGATTGTAAATAGTGCCGCTATAAATTTTTTCATACTTACTTTGCCGGAAATCATTTACGTTTTCACAATTTAAAACAAAGGTTAGTTTTTTAAATTGTATTGAATCATGGCAGCAAAGGTCAAATAATTTCTGACGGGAGAATAGTTTTCATCTACCTGACCGGCAATGTAAGCGCTCTCAATTCCTAATCTCCAGCGACTGAGTTCATAAAATAATGTAGTGGAAAAATTATGCTGTGGTGTTACAGGAAGCATGGAGTTTTTTGTGTCGTAAAGTTTTTTAACGTTGGTATATACATAACCCAGATATATTTCAAACTCATCGTATTTAAGACGGGCATAGGTTTGCAAACCTTTGGTTTGAATGGATTTGTCAGCATTTTGATAAACAACTCCGCTGGAATCGGCTGATGGACTATCGAAAACAGGTTTCTTTAAGTTTGTGAAAAAGAATGATTGATTCAGAGTAACTCCTAGTTTTTTGAAAAATATATTGGTGTAATTAATATCTCCATTTACTCCTTCTGAAAGCTCGAGGTCAAACTTTCTTCCGGGAACGATTTTGTTTAGCTCTGTTTCTGCATCTGCATAAGCAATTAAGTTTGGTGCTTTATAGCCATAGCCTCCATTTAGTCGCGTATTTATTTTAGAAGAGAATTTATACATTAAAGACAATCTCGGCAAAGCAATATAACCAAATTCAGAATGGTGATCGACACGTAATCCGCTTTCAAGAGTTAGTTTTTTTATTGGCCTCCACGTGTTCTGAATAAATCCTCCCGTAGTTGAGAAATTGTAGTTTTTTATTTCCGTTAATGATGAAGTTTTATTGTTAAAATTATCACCATTAAAGTTAATTCCCGAAACCCAATCGGCTGTTATGCCCGATTTTCTATAGGAGATTTCCGAATAATAAATCAATTGTCGGGCTTTGAAATTATAATGTTTTGTTTTAAGATCTTCATCCAACAAACTATTGCTGAAAACTACTGACAGGTTTTTATACTCTGAAAAAATATATTCCCATTTTGCACTGCTGTTATGCCTGGCCATTTTATTGGTAATGTGATAAAGCGTATCATTCGCGGGCGAAGTCAGATAATTCATATCGCCGCCTTTACGATTTTCGAAAGTTCCCGTATAGTTAAGTGATAGAGTGGAACGCGGATTAAAATAAAGAATAAACTTGGGATGAATAACAGTATTACTAATATTGGGAACATCACTCAATCCATCCGTATCTATATCTTTTTGTTTTTGGAATGTTTGTCCGGCAAAAAGTGTTATTCCTGTTTTTTTAAATCGCTTTGCATAGTATTGGTTAATATTTGATTCACCAAATGTAGATTGATTTAAGGTAACAGTCTATTCCCTTTCCGACTTAGGCTCTTTACTGATTAAATTTATAATTCCACCAATTGCATCACCGCCATATAATGTGGAAACGGAACCTTTAATAATTTCAATTTGTTTAAGGTCAAGCGGCGGAATCTGAAGTATTCCAAAACTTCCGGAGAGTCCGCCGAATAAGGGTAAACCATCTTTAAGCAATTGTGTGTATCGGCCATTCAAACCTTGTACTCTGGCCAGACTGTTTCCTGAACTCGCAGACACTTGTTGTATCTGAATTCCTGCAATATCACCAAGAAGACTTATTATGTTCGCGGGTTTAATTCCATTCTCTTCCTCTAAATCTTCAAGTCCGAGAACCTCTACTCTTGTGGGAATATCTTCAATATGCGAATTCGTTCTTACGGAACTTACCGTGACTTCATTAAGTTCAGCATTCGTTGATGAAAGGAGTATTAAAGTAATTGTCTCTTTCTGAGGAATGGGAATAAGTACGGTTTTAGAATTATATCCAAGTAGTTGCACTTTGAAATAAACAGGACCGATTTTACTAACGGAAAACTTTACTATTCCTGAAATGTCTGTTGCGCCTCCATTCGAAGTTCCTTCTTCGAGAACTGTAGCGCCGATGAGAATTGCAGAGGTAATACTATCTTTTACTAAAAGATTTATGTAGTTCTGAGAATGCGTTTCATTTATTACTGAAAGGGAAAAGCAGAAAGTAAGTAAAAGTTTGATTTTCATTTGAGGAAAGGGCAAGCTATCTTAGTATGATGTTTTTATGATGAATATTCTTAACATCAATTATAATATTTAATCTATTCCGTTCTTTCAATTTTATAAAGGAAGTTATAATCGCTCAGCAATAGTGGGAAATAAGGTAATAAGGTTGTATTTGGGTTAGGCTGTTTAGCTACTAAGGGAATAAGGTTTTGTGTTCCGAAAAGAATCTAGTGAGTATAATAATATTCTATATTTAAAGATTTTATTAATACTAATTAATCGAAATTTATTTTTAAATAAACTTCATCTAAAACTTCACTGATCATTATTGTTTGAAGTATATATTCCCTCAAGAAATTAAGTTCTCAGGCTATGAAAATTCACAAAACCCGGCAGTGTGAGGTATGTCTTATTATTTTAAATCCGTTTACAAATAGATCTTAAAATTTCAATGCTACACCAATATTAGCATATGCAATTCCATATCCCAATTCTAAAAAAGCAGCTACGTTTTCCGAAAAATAATATCTGCCACCGATATATAAGGACAGTCCGAGTCCGCTGCCCCAATTACCGCTGTTATAGTCTATAGAAGGATCGTTGTCAGAATAAGAATAGCTAAGGATATTATACGATAACATTGCACCACCATACACATCAAAATCTTTTGATGGAAGACCATTGTAATGGTATGCACTACGTATACCAATTACGGTATAGGTCCATTTTTGCGAATAATTATATGTAACGTAAGATCCGGAATATTTAAAACTTTTATATCCTAAATAACCTCCAATACTAATTACTCCCGGACCGCCGACACCCCATTGGCCGTGTTCAAGTTGTAAACTTAAGCCAGGAGAAGCAGTGCCTCCGCTGTAAAATCCAAGAGAACTTCCTAAGCCAATTCCTAGACTGGCTACATTGTCCCCCAATGAAAAATGTCCCTGTCCATGAGCTGAGTTCAAAGCAAATATGATAAACAGGCAAGTTATAATTCGTTTCATTTTTTAGTATTTTTTTAATTAATAATGCTACGAAATTATATACAAAAGCTAAACATATCAATACCTCAAAGCCATAGTTGTCATTATTTAATTGTTCATGAATTTTTATAATTGTTTTAAAATTCCTTTTGGCATTAAGTATGGATTTCTTTGCTAAAAACATATCTTTGCCGGCTATGAAGACGATAGATAATTTCAATTTTAAAAACGAGAAAGCGCTGATTCGCGTTGACTTTAACGTTCCATTGGATAAAGAATTCAGGATAACGGATGATAACCGCATTACTGCAACCCTGCCTACCCTGAATAAAATATTAAACGACGGCGGAGCGATTATACTTATGTCACATCTCGGCAGACCTAAAGAGGGCCCTGCAGAAAAATATTCTTTGAAGCACGTTGTGAAACATCTGTCCGATTTATTGAAACGCCCTGTGAAATTTTCCGACGATTGTATCAGTGAAAATTCAGTAAACCTTTCAAAAGCGCTTAAACCGGGAGAAGTTCTTTTATTAGAGAACCTCCGTTTTTATAAAGAAGAAGAAAAGGGCAATAAAGAATTTGCTTCTAAACTTGCAGCACTTGGAAGTGTTTATGTAAACGATGCTTTCGGAACTGCCCATCGTGCGCACGCTTCAACGGCTGTCATTGCTGATTTTTTTCCGGGAAAGAAATTTTTCGGTTATGTAATGGCCGGTGAACTGGAAAATGCCAATCGCATTCTTAATAATGCAGAAAAGCCTTTCACTGCAATTATGGGTGGTGCCAAGGTTTCCGATAAGATTCTAATTATTGAGCAGCTTATGAAAAAAGTTAACCACCTTATCATTGGAGGCGGAATGGCTTTTACTTTCGTTAAAGCTACCGGAGGAAAAATCGGATCATCATTGGTTGAAGAGGACAAACTGGATCTAGCTCTTCAAATTATTCAAAAAGCTAAAGCGCTTGGTGTGGAATTGCATTTGCCTATCGATGCAATAATTGCCGACAAATTTGATGCTGAAGCGAATGCTAAAGCATGTGACATCAATGCTATTCCTGATGGATGGATTGGGCTTGATATTGGCATGCAATCTGAAAAAATATTTTCTGAATTAATAAAAAAATCAAAAACAATTTTGTGGAATGGCCCTGCAGGAGTTTTTGAATTTGAAAAGTTTTCACACGGAACAAAAGCGGTAGCGGAGGCTATTGTTGAAGCAACTTCGAGAGGAGCTTATTCACTTATTGGCGGCGGTGATTCAGCAGCGGCCATTAATAAATTTCATCTGGCGGATAAGGTTTCTTATGTGTCGACAGGTGGTGGAGCGTTGTTGGAGTATATTGAAGGGAAAATATTGCCAGGGGTTGCGGCGATAAATGAATAATATAAAGTTATTTTTATTTTGTTCTTTTGGTGATAGCGAGAATAATCAACTGTCGGATTTTAACCACAAAGTCCTCAAAGGCTTGAACAAAGAACGCAAATCACTAATGAAGCACCTTTGCGCACTTGGCGTTTAACCTTGGCGACCTTTGTGGTTAAAATCCGACATCAAATAACTTAAGAAAGCATATTCGAAGAAAAATATCGGATTATTTAATGAAAGTGCCATTTCGATTCTGAGGGAAAAAGTAACGGTCGGATCTTAACCGCAAAGTGCACAGACGGTTAACCGCAAAGTACGCCAAGAGAAAAATAGTTTAGTTTTTTAATACAGAGATAACTGTTGGAGCTATTCGTAAAATCGGATAGTATAGAACAGACTCTGCTTTTTTATCCGCATTAAACCAAGAGGTAGAAATATCAATTTTATTTAAGAAGAATAAAAAGACACTCAGCAAAAATGTG
>JAYURB010000550.1:0-2531 GCA_043756425.1 Bacteroidota bacterium | reverse complement strand
ATGACTCCAAACCATATTCATCATTCCATATCCAAAATACAATTGCGGTGAATGATGCAGGGTGTAATAATGTACACTGTCGGTTACTAAACTATCGTCCGTATTAACTAATTGTCCTGAGTTGGGATAAAATAAATAAGCGATAGACGGCGTATCCACTGCCGGTGGTTGTGTAAAAAAATCAGTTTTGTATTTTATGGTTACTGAATGATAATCGTTGCCGACCCATGTTTGTCCGGTTACGAAAATATTGCCTTCACTGTCTGAAGCTATGTTTGTAGCATTGTCGTCTCCGTGATCGGGGCCGTCAAAATAATCGCGCCAGAGTTCCTGTCCCGCTCTGTCAAAATTAACGGTAAGAAAATCATAATTCGCATTTTCAGGATTAAAGGCTTGTCCTGTTATGACAATATTGCCGTGTGAGTCAAAACAAATTGCACGTGCTGTATCGTTAGCTCCACAGTCAATAGTATTTTGCCAGACAATTCCTCCATTGCTTGCATCCAGTCTCATTACAAGATAGTCGCTGCCGTTTCCTTCTATTGTTCCAACAAGGTATATTTCTCCATCGTTATTTACAACAAGGTCATTTGCTATATCATTACCACTGTTATTATCAAATGTTCGTTGCCAGATTAAATTACCCAGCTTATCGAGTTTCACTGTTTTAATGTCGAAGTTGCCGGTATTTTCACGGGTAGCACCGGTAATATAAATATTTCCCAATGAATCTGTCTTTACTGCCGTTGCACGATCGAAACCTACACTGGTTCCGCTTACCCTGCCAAGGTCAACGGTAGTGCCATTGTATTTATAAATATTGGTCTGATAATCCCAATCGTAAATACTACTCTGACTGCCGCCGGTTACAATGATGTTAGAATCCTCCTGAGAATAACTGATGGCAAATGGAATATCCAGAAGGTTATTATAGTCAAAGTTTAAACTCCATAAAAGTGTTCCGTTTATGTGGTATTTAAAGGTATGATAATCGAGCAAAGTATTTAAACTGCTTGTTACACCGGTAACATAAATGGAACTGTCGTTAATGGCAATAGCCGTTGCAATATCATAATTGTTAGCCGTACCGTTAAAGGTCTGCGTCCATTCTATTGCACCGTTTGCTTTTTGCATCTTAATAATTACGTAATCAAAGTTAGTGGCAGATGAATACGTTGTACCACAGATATAAAGATACAAAGAATCCATTACCATATCAGCAGCCTGGTCGCGGCCTAGGCCTGCGCCTGTCCAGGGCTGTTTCCAGATTGCAATACCATTATTGTTGTACTTTATAACTACAATGTCCGCTCCGGAAACTGTATTTTCTTCGACCGTTGCTACATAAGTATAATCGTTTTCCGTCAGCACAGGCGTTTTAAAGGTAGAGTCGGAAAATCCCGAATAGGCAGCCCATTCCCGAAGAATGGCGGGGGTTTCAGCTGAATACGAATCTAGAGAACAGAACAGAACAGAACAGAAGAATTTTTTTGTAGAATGTAAAAAATGGTTTCATAATTCTATGGATTTAAGGGGTTAAAAACAATTACAAAATCGTATTTCAATTTTAAAAACTAAACGGTGTAATATTTAAAGAACTCTAAATGTTACAATAAATGTAGGTAAAAATTTATTAGAAGAGCAAATAGCGGGAAAAATAGTTTTATCGAGGTTATTTGATTTTATTTAAAGCGCATCCGCCTTAATCTAAACAATTACATCATCCGTAACCTTTCTCCCTTTGCTAAACTTGTTTTTATAAGACCGTACCCATCTTCTAAGCAGTGGAGTTCCAATAACCGTTGGCCACAACCATTGTATGGATGTCGGCAGCCAGACAAAAGTAAGATTCACAGCGGAGAAAGCAGACAAAGCAGCAATGTAGGATGCAACCATTCCAACCATGTGAGAAAAAAACCATTGCGATTTATCTTTTGGCGGACGAACAAAAGAAACAATATCACGAAATCCTATAGCAGTTCCAATGAAACCAAAAACAATAGAAATAACGCCGAATGAATTTGGCAATCGTATTATACCAAAAACAAGTAGTGTAAGTGAAAATAAACAATTGATAATTACAAAAAACCAGTCGATGAATGCTGTTTTATGTGTCTTATAAAAATCTTTTCTGAATAATGCCCTGTATCCTGAAAATGCCAAATAGAAACTAAATACTGCAACGAGTGTAAGGAAAAGATTTTCATGCATGGGAGCCATAATTACAGCTGAAAGTGCAACGGCGGTCATGCTCCAGAAAAACACTTTTCCCCAGCGGCGGTGGTTTACTCCGCCTTTGTGGGCTATCAGTGCTATTGGTGCAACAACAAAAGCGATTACACCGGCAGTGATGTGAATGGTTCTTAAAAACTGAAACAGGTCCATAGGTTTTTAAAATATAGTAAGTGCTTTTTTTGAGATTCTTATTTTACCCCGGAGGTCATTGAGAACACAAAGGATGCACAAAGAAATAATAACCGTAAACTTTGCGAACTCTGCGTAAACCTCTGCGATCTTTGCGGTAAAAATCC
>JAYURB010000549.1:0-2534 GCA_043756425.1 Bacteroidota bacterium | reverse complement strand
ATTATGATTTTACTTCTTTCTTTTTAGCATAACGTGAACGGAATTTATCAACGCGGCCTGCCGTATCAATAAGTTTCATCTTACCGGTGTAATATGGATGAGACATATGGCTGATTTCAAGCTTAACCAATGGATAATCTTTACCGTCTGTCCACTTAATAGTGTCTTTTGTGTCAACAGTTGAACGAGTCATAAAGGCATAATCACATGATATGTCCTTAAAAACCACCATTCTATAATTCTGGGGATGCAAATCTTTCTTCATGATTTATATATTGAGGGTGCAAAAATACACTTATTTACTGAAATTACAAAAAAATCAAATTTTGGTAATTATGCCCCTTTTTATCTATTAATAACATTTTTTGAAAGAAAAGCAACTATTTAATTACTTAAATTTAACATTATTATTGTTTAAAGTATTGACTTAAAATAATCTGTAGCTTATCTTCGAGAACTTTAATCCCCATAACTAAACAATAGCATAATCGGAACAATTTCTATTTTAGAATGTTGAAAATATCGTTGTTTTAAAGCTATTTACAATCCCAATGAAGGAAGAATTAATTCAAAAACTGGAAGACTTATTGAAAGAAGAAGTCACAGCTGAAACATTTGCACAGGCCGATGACTTGAAAAATCAGTATCTGCAAAAAAGTGAAGAAATGAACAATGAAACGCTTCAGAATTTTCTTAAAGAAGGCGGACTTGCAGAGAATTTCGAAACTCAAAAAGATCCTAACGACAGCCGTTTTAGCGAACTGATGCACATACTTTCCGACCGTGAAAGTAAATTCAGGAAAATGCGGACGGATGAAATCGTTACCAAGCAAAAGGAAAAAGAAAAAGTAATTGCCGACCTGGAAAAATTGATTGCTGAAGAAACTAATATTGGTAAGGCTTTTCACTCATTTAAGGAATTACAGGCACGTTGGAATGAGATTGGCAACGTACCTAACAGAGAATATAAAAACCTGCAAAGCATTTATCACCGTCATTCACACAATTTTTACTACAACATGAAGTTAAGTAAGGATTTGCGTGAACTTGATTTCAAAAGAAACTTTGAACAGCGTAGTCAGCTTCTGCTAAAGATAGAATCCCTTATTCCAATGGAATCAATAAAGGGTATTGAGCGCATGATTAATCTGTATCGCATGGAATGGTCAGAACTTGGTCCAACTGCTCCGGAAACAGTTGAACCACTTAGGACACGTTACAGAGAACTCATAGGTCAGGTATTTCAAAAAATCAGAGGCCATTATCAGGAAAGACAAGGAGAAGAAGCAGTAAACCTCGAAGAAAAAAAGAAAATTCTGGAACGTGCAAAAGTTCTGAGTGATGAAAACTGCACTTCTGCTAAGCAATTTCAGACTATTACAGAAAGTTATAACAGTCTTTTTGAAGAATGGAAGAAAATTGGAATGGGTCCAAAGTCTGAAAACGATAAAATTTGGGAAGAATTCCGTCAGGCTATGAATTCTTTCTATACAAAAAGACGCGGCTTTTTCGGTGAGTTAAAGAAATCTTCTAAAATCAATAAAGATAAAAAACTGGCAATTATTGCTAAAGCTGAAGAAATCTCTCTTGCCAAACACGCAAATTTTGACGAGCCCACAAAAGAAATACTTAACCTTCAGAATGAATGGAAAACTGCCGGTCATATTGAACAATGGGAAGAAAATAAATTATGGAAGAAATTCAGAGAAGTTTGCGATAACTTTTTTAATGCAAAACGCGAACAATATTCTGCAAGAGATGCTGAACATATAAAAAATCTGGAACTGAAAGAAGAGCTTGTTAAACGTGTAGAAGCCTTCGTTGCAAGTGGTAATCATGAGGAAGATATTAAAATTCTTCGATCCTTCTCCGATGAGTGGAAAACCATTCAGCATGTTCCAATTAAGGAGAAACAACGCATTTGGGAAAAGTTCAAAAAAGCACTTGACAATTGTTATGATACCCTTAAGATGGAATCATCACAAAAACATCTTTTGAAATTCCGCAATAGCGTTGATTCCTTGTCTCAATCCGAAGATTCCGGAAACTTGCTTAGAAAAGAGAAAAGTTCCATTCGTGATAAAATCAATAAACTACAGGCAACAATCAATCAATACGAAAACAATCTTGGTTTCTTTAGAAGCTCAAAAAATATGGCCCCACTCCTGGTTGAAGTTGAAAGCAACTTAAACAGAGCAAAAGAAGAAATGCAACTTCTGCAAAATAAGCTGAAGATGTTTGCTGAGTAATAAAGTGAAATTGATTTTATTTTCTGCTTCCAATACTTGGATAAATTTATTCTTTATTTAAATTTTGTTCCATTTCGAACGTTACCTTTGAGGAATAATTCTATTTCACCAAACGAAAATCCTTAAGGTAAGTTGTAAATCAATGCGAATCCTCCATTCAATAATCCTTTGTTTCGTACTTTCTATTTTGGTATTAAGTTCATGCAAGAAAGAAGAATTCGAAACAGGGAGCGTAGATCTGACATTTTCAGCGGATACCATACTTTTTGATACTGTTTTCACAAC
>JAYURB010000548.1:0-2534 GCA_043756425.1 Bacteroidota bacterium | reverse complement strand
AGCGAAGTCTTGACTTTATTATGCGCGATGAATTCGGTTATAATTATGCATTACAGGAACAGTTGTTTAATTTAACACCAAGGTCTGAATTCCAGCGTATAATTTTACGTGCCGCAGGTGACGATAATTATCCTGCTTCACACCATTCTTCAAATGTCGGAAGTGCTCATGTTCGCGATGCCTATCTTCAAAACCTTGTAAAAGCCGGTGGGCTTGATCTGGATGTTCGTATAGCTACTAAAGCAATTGTATATATTAATGGAGTTTACTGGGGTGTATATGATTTGCGTGAAATTCCCGATGATCATGATTACACTAACTACAATTATGGTCAGGATAAATACCACCTTCAATATATAGAAACTTGGGGAAATACATGGGCCCAATATGGAGGAAACCCTTCGCTGGATGCATGGGATTCACTTTATAACTATATTATTAATAACAGTATGGCTAATGCATCAAACTGGGATTATGTTACTTCCAGACTTGATGTAAAAAGCCTTGTGGATTACGTAATAGTAAACTCAGTTTCAGTTTGCTCTGACTGGTTAAATTATAATACAGGATGGTGGCGTGGACTTGATTCTGCGGGAACTCATAAAAAATGGGGATATATTCTTTGGGATAACGATGCTATTTATGGTTTTTATATAAACTATACCGGCATTCCTGAAAAAGGTGCCAATGCTGCACCCTGCAATGTAGAAGGACTTTCTGCTGATCCTAATGGTCATATGGAGATTTTAGGTAAGCTCCGTCAAAATCCAAGTTTCAATAATTATTATATTTCAAGATATATTGATCTTACCAATACTGTTTTTTCTTGTGATCACATGATACCTGTGCTTGATAGTATTGTTGCCGTAATCGATCCTGAAATGGACAGGCATGCACAACGATGGTTTGGCACTTATTCCGAATGGCATAGCAACGTTCAGATATTAAGAAATTATATTATTGATAGGTGCTCTTTTTTCCCCTCGAAAATGGATTCCTGTTATTCTCTTACAGGTCCTTATCCGCTTACCCTTGACAGCAGACCAATTGGTTCAGGAAAAATACAGATCAATTCACTTACCATAAATGATTTTCCATGGACAGGTAATTATTATGGAGGCATTCCCGTATCAGTAACTGCTATTCCCGATACACTCAATGGATTTGTTTTTGATCATTGGGGTATACAGCATAATACTGTTTTACCTGCTGCAACTGTTCCAAATGTATCCATGAATTTTACAGGCCAGGATACTTTAATAGCATATTTTGTTCAACAACCACTTTCAGCGAAACAAATTGAAAATAGTAGTTTTTCAGCAATGGCTGTTCCTACAGTATTCAGAAAAGAAACAGATATCATTTTTAATTTAAAAGAAAAAAGTGAAATTAATTTCACACTCTGTTCAAGTCTTGGTGTTCCTGTCCTGTCTTGGAAACAGTACGATCTAAAATCCGGAATTAATCATTTGCCTTTAAACCTCTCCGGAAAAGGAATTTCTCCCGGAATGTATTTGCTTAATTTACAATCAGAGAAATTTAAGAAAACGATACGGCTTGTATTTACAGGGGAATAACCTGATCGCAAGACTTTAGAGTTTTTTCTTCAATTTTTTTTGTCAGCTCAGGAAAAACCCGTGGAAATACCTGATTCTGCTGACTTTTTATTGCAAAAACCCCTTTTCCCCGCATATATTGGAATTTGAGTAAATATTGATTAAATTTGTTTTAATCCAATACCATACAAGGCGGCTTCACATGTCCGCTTTCCGATACCAATACTCTTGAAGAAAAGCTACTTATTAAGTTCATTTGCATTTCGTTTTCTATTGATTCTTCCGGGTTTTTTCCTTTTGCTCTCGGGTAAAGTTTCTTTTGCAGTTGTTCCTGTAGCTGCTTTTAGTGCAAATAATTTAGTTATTTGTTCAGGACAGTCGACAACCTTTACGAATAGTTCTGTCGGAACTATTACAACTTATTCATGGAATTTCGGAAGTGGCGCTTCTCCTGCTTCTGCCAATACTATCGGTCCGCATACCGTTACGTATTCAACAACAGGTTTGAAAACTGTTACACTAACCGTAACAGGACCTGATGGAAATTCAACCACAACAAAATCAGAATATATTTCCGTTGGTTTTGAAAGAATAAAATTGATGAGTTACAATTTACTCAACTATCCGGATAACGACGGAGGATCAATTACAAATGACACTACCGCTCGTAACCCTCACTACAGGACTATAATGACTTCTGCTAATCCAGATATTCTTGTTGTAGAAGAAATATTGAACTCTGCCGGTGTAAATGGTTTTCTTTCGAATGTTTTGAATGCTTCTTCCAACACATATACAAAAGGAGTATTTATTGATGGTTATGATTCAGACAATGCAATATTTTTTAAAACTTCAAAATTTACTTTCATCAGCAATACTCCTATACTTACAGAATTAAGAAACATCAGCGAATTCAAACTGAAACATAATTTAACCGGAGACACACTAAGAATTTATGCTGTCCATTTAAAAGCCAGT
>JAYURB010000547.1:0-2535 GCA_043756425.1 Bacteroidota bacterium | reverse complement strand
GTACGCCTGCCTATTGGTTTCTGTTTTCAAAAAAAGACTTTATTATAAACAAGCTTCGACCCCGAAAAGTAATTCTCCTTTTAGCAGGAATTCTACTTATCACATCTTTGTTGATCAAATGGCTGGATTCAAACAATGCATTTGAACCTTTACACAATAAATTTTCCTCCATAGAAAATTATTTTACCACCGACTTTTCAGAGTTAATGAAAGAAGATTCCAAGTCAAATATTAATAGTGTATTTGAAAGATTGTTTTTATGGAGGAATACGACATTACTCGCCAAAGAAAATCTTGCGACCGGTATAGGCATATCCAATTGGAGAATTCTCTGGCCTAAATATGGCGTTGGCGGTGCATATTTTCTTAGTGCAGGCATTATGCATTATGAGCATCCGCATAATGAATATTTATTATTTTTCTCAGAGCTGGGTTTATTAGGCTTAACATTTTTCCTTCTGATTTTTATAACGACAATTTATCTTGCTATCTCTTCCTTTAAAAAATCACAGAATGAAAACGAAAGAAAAATTATTTTTTTACTTTCCGCCGGAATAATTTCTTTCCTGATACTTTCATTCTTTGGTTACCCATTTCATCGGCCTTTTACATCTATTGTTTTAATGATAAATATTGCACTGGTCTCTTCTTCAGGAATCAAAACTTTACCGCAAAGTCAAAAGCCACTTTTAACAAAACTATCTTTATCTGCTTGCATTGTATTATGCTTATTAAGCCTCAAGGTGTTTTCCTCAAGATGGAAAGGTGAATATTATATGAATGCAGCCTTTAATGAACAAGCGCACGGTCGCTTTCCAAAAATGTATTCTTATATTAATAAAGCAGAGAATGATTATTTCAAAATAGATTTAATGGGTACTCCCCTGGACTGGTATAGAGGATTTGCATTAAATTACATGGGCTCCGACAGCTCACTTTATTATTTCAGAAAAGCAGAAAGTCAAAACCCTTATCACATTCAGATTCTCAGTGATATTGGCGCAACACTTGAAAATAAAGGACAACACGAAGAAGCAATACGTTATTTAAAACGAGCATTAACAATTATTCCCGGATATAAAGAAGCGCATTACAATCTGGCAATTGCAAATTATAATTTAGGTAAACCCGAAGAATCCCTGAACGAAATAAACCAGGCATACATGGTGGGATATCCTTATCAGCGTACTCTTGAAGCAATTTTAATATTAAATGCAGATTCCCTAATTCAGCAAACACCCAATGTTGCTTTGAAAGATTGTTTAAACAAATATGCTAATGACAAAAAAGCATTGAAAAGAATAAACGAACTTTCAATGTTGCACAAAGTGTCTTTTTTAAGCATGCTAAAGGATTCATGTGAAAATAGCCACTAGTCTCAGCCCTGCTTTTTGAATAATTTTGTGAAAATTAAACCCCTTTTAGGAGTTTTAATAATAATTGCTATATTTAT
The DNA here is from genome assembly GCA_043756425.1 of Bacteroidota bacterium. GTDB lineage: Bacteria > Bacteroidota > Bacteroidia > AKYH767-A > 2013-40CM-41-45 > JADKIH01. The sequence goes on along the minus strand of JAYURB010000547.1, from coordinate 1,082 downwards.
TCTCAGATTGATCCCTTTTAGTAAGAGTATTTGTTAAACAATTAAAAAAACAAACTCATGAAAAAATTATTTCTTATTACTACTTTACTTTTTCTGTTTAATGATTTAAAAGCTTCTCATGTTGCCGGAGCTGGACTAACCTACCAATGTGCAGGTACAGGCATATACAATGTTACGTTTACGTTTTATCGTGATTGCTTTGGTATCGATCCGCCATTGACTGTCGATTGCCAGGTTGATAACTCTTGTGGCTTCACCCCAATGACTACCACACTAACAAGAGCGAGTCTTCCCGCCGGTCAGATTGTTCCTAATTGCTCGCAACCTACAACGTGCGATGGCGGTGTTAAGTCAGGGATTCAAAAATGGATTTACTCAGGACAAATAATCTTACCAGCAGAATGTGTTTATTGGAATTTTGCTGTTGCAATGTCATCCAGAAATGCCGGAATTACCGGAAGTTTGAATTCTGACCAATATAGTTTATATATAACAACTTCTTTAAATAATACAAACGGCCTTTGTGATACTTCGCCCGTATTTACTTTTGACCCGGAAATTTTCACTTGTGTAAATCAACCTTATTGCCTTGATCCTGGAGTTTTTGATTCTGAAGGCGATTCACTTGTTTTTTCCTTAACAACACCAAAAACAGGAGCGAATCAGAATTTCCCCTATGAACCAGGATACTCCTATTCTCAACCTGTTCAATCGCTTTCACCGGTCTTTATTAATAGCAATACAGGCAAATTATGTTTTACTGCTACGCAGCCGATCCTTACCGTTTATGCAATACTCGTTAGTGAATATAGAAACGGTATATTAATTGGAGAAGTCGTTAGAGACTTGGAGCTTTATGCATCTATCTGCTCAAATGCACCACCCTATCTCTCCGGCATAAACGGCTCAGGAACATTTGACACAATTGTTTGCGTTAATTCTCCTGCTTGTTTTGATATTTTTTCTCACGACCCTAACGTTTCCGATTCCACAAACATTTCATGGGATCAAAGCATTGCAGGAGCAACATTTACCACTTCTCCGGGACAAAATGAAAACGCTCAATTTTGTTGGACCCCCGG
>JAYURB010000546.1:0-15316 GCA_043756425.1 Bacteroidota bacterium | reverse complement strand
TTACTGTTCAGTACAAAAATAGAGAAATAAACAATAGGAGGTTGAAAGAGAAATTTATTGAGGTTAAAATATAACGAATTAGGTTAGACTTTTATCCTCCAGATGGAAGTCCCCGAAGGATATATCTTAATAAAGAAAACCGAGTATGAGAATTTACTCAGGCATATTGCGGAATTGATGGTGCGATGCGAAGCGTTAGAAACTCAAAACCAGAAATTGATCAAGCGGATCGAAGAGTTGGAATCAGAAAAGAACAAGAACAGCCGTAACAGCTCAAAACCGCCATCGAGTGACGGATTAAAGAAGGTGATAAAAAATAATCGTGAAAAAAGCAATCGCAAACAAGGCGGGCAAGATGGACATAAAGGAAGCGGTCTTAGTGCAATGGATAAAGCAGATGAAATAGTAAAATGCAGGATAAAACGAACCAAGTGTGAATGTGGAAAAGATTTACAATCCATCAAAATATTACGCGAAGAAAAACATCAGGTAATAGATATTGCAGAGGTTTTAATTAAGGTGATAGATTACCTGGTTGAGGTTAAAAAATGCAGCTGCGGAAAGGAACACAAGGGAGTTTGTGAATTTAACGGGAACGTGCAGTATGGAAAAAAGTTGAAAGCATTGTTAACTTACTTAAATGTATATCAAATGCTGCCTGCTCAGCGGATACAAGAATTGTTTAAGGATATATTTGGATTGAGTATCGGAGATGGAACCATTCAATCGGGCAACAAAACCTGTTATGAAAATCTTGAAAACACACAGGAAGAAATAAAACAGAGTTTAATAAGCAGTGCATTAATACATAGCGATGAAACCGGAATAAGATGCCAGAGCAGCACACAGTGGATTCACAGTGCATCTAATGACCAATTTACATTTTATCAGATGCATCACAAACGCGGCAATGAAGGAATTGATGCGATGGGAATACTGGCAAATTATGGCGGAGTGTGTGTGCATGACCGTTGGGCGAGTTATGATAAGTATAGTAATTGCATTCACGCATTATGCAATGCACATCTACTAAGAGACCTGAGATTTATATATGAAGAAGAGAACAGAAATTGGGCTGGAAAATTAATATCGATACTTCAGCGGGCAAATAAAAGAAAGCAAGAAGAGAAATTAACCAATCACTTTAGAACAAGAATAAGTAATCAAATAACGAATCTGGTCATAAAAGCACTTAGAAACGAACCCAAAGAGAAAAATCAGGGAATAAAAAGAGGCCGAAAGCCAAAAAGTAAACCCATACGACTTCTGGAGGTCTTTAAAAATCGGCTGGATGATATTTTATTATTTCTTTACAGAAATGATGTCCCTTTTGATAATAATCTTGCAGAAAGAGATTTAAGAATGATTAAACTTAAACAAAAAATATCCGGATGCTTCCGAACAAAAATGGGCGCAGAAGTTTTTTGCAGAATAAGGAGTTATATCTCTACTTCAAGGAAACAAGGTTATAATGTATGGGATGCAATGACCAATGCAATGAGTGGAAATCCAATCAATTTTTCATTGGACTACTGAACAGTAACGAATCATTTCAATAAAACGCTAACGGATTTAATATCTGAGCGCATCATTATAGAAGCCAAACGAGAACTTTATCTGACTTCAAAATCAGTAAAGGAAATTGCTTATGGTCTTGGTTTTACTGACGAATACTATTTTAGCCGCTTCTTTAAAATCAATGTCGATGTTTCTCCACAATTTTACCGCGATACCGTTGGTTTTGCAAGAGCAGAAGCATAATGGAAAATAAGCCCACACTTGGAAGAATAACAATTTATCCGGTTAAATCTCTGGATGGGATAGATTTGCAAAAAGCAATGATTACAGATGGGGGATGTATTCTCCACGACAGGGAATATGCCATTTCTGATATAGAAGGGAATTTTATTATTGGTAAATCGAACCCTCTTGTTCATTTACTTCGATCGTCAGTGGATTTGGAAAATGAAATTATTTCCTTGAGGCATGAAAATGAAAAAAAATGGAATGATTTCCATTTAGTAAAACAGAAAAAGGAAATAGAGTCTTTTCTGACAGACTTTTTTAGTACCCCTTGTGTGTTTAATCAAAATTGCGAAGGACGATTCATGGACTGTCCTGATATCAGTGGCCTCACCACATTGTCAACAGCTAGTTTGCAAGCTGTTTCAGAATGGTTTAATCTGGATCTTAATGAAACAAGAAAGCGGTTCAGGGCAACAATAGAAATTGAGGGAGTTCCCGCATTTTGGGAAGACAACCTTTTTTCAAGCGAAGGAATTGGCATTGAATATAAAATCGGCGATGTGACAGTATTTGGAATGAGTCCCAGAGAAAGATGCGTTGTACCAACGCGTCACCCCGACAACGGGGAGATTTTACACGCTTTTCCAAAATCATTTGCAAAAAAACGAGCGGAAACCCTGCCTGAATGGTCGCACTTAAGTGAACACGGGCACCATTATTATCTTTCGGTAGACTGCTATGTTCCGGCAAGTGAAGTTGGCAAATGGATTGCGGTTGGTGATGAAGTTACTCTTATAGGTGAAAAGAAATTCTATTGAATAAAAGCAGATGATTTTATTGCCGCGAATGCACGAATAAATTTTTTTATCTTCTTTTTTTGTACCCTTTGTTTTTTACAAAGCGCTTTTTGGATACGGCTGATTTTTTAATTACCGAAGATTCTCTTTTGCCTAAAGCTCCCGGCTCGGTAATCATTCTGAAATCAATTTGTTTTCTAAGAAGGTCGCAGCGTAAAACCTGAACTTTGACAGAATCGCCCATAGTATATTTTCTTTTGGTGCGGGTACCGATAACGCAATAATTGGTATCGTCGAATTCGTAAAAGTCATCGTCAAGATCGCGGAGGCGGATCATGCCTTCACATTTATTTTCTATGATTTCAACATAAAGCCCCCACTCTGTAACTCCGGAGATTAATCCTTCAAAAGTTTCGCCGATTTTATCCTGAAGAAATTCAACCTGCTTGTATTTGATAGATGCGCGTTCTGCTTCCGAAGCTTTGATCTCCATTTGCGTGCTGTGCTTGCATTGTTCTTCGAGTAGTTCCCGGTCAACGCCGGATTTTCCTTCGAGGTAGAATTCAAGTAAGCGATGAACAAGAATATCGGGGTATCGTCTTATAGGAGAAGTAAAGTGAGTATAAAAATCAAATGCCAGTCCGTAGTGACCAACATTATCTGTTGTGTAAATGGCTTTTGACATTGTTCGTACAGCAAGCTGCTCGAGGACGTTTTGTTCTTTTTTCCCGCGGAGGTCTTTCATAAGACTATTGAGTGAATGAGCGATTTCTCTGTCGTTAGTTGTTTTAACAACATATCCCCATTTTCCGGCGAAAGCGGCAAAATTTTCTAGCCTGTCACTTACGGGAGCATCGTGTATCCTGTATACAAAAGGTTTTTTCTCTACGCGCAAGGTTTCGGGGGCTTCTTTTTTCTTTTTTTCTTTTCCTTCGGAAATAATTTTGTGTTTATGTCCTGCGAATTCCGCTACAGAACGATTGGCGAGAAGCATAAATTCTTCAATGAGTTTATTGGCTTCTTTGCTTTCTTTCAAATAGACACCGAGCGGTTTTCCATTTTCGTCGAGGTTGAAACGAACCTCCGCTTTTTCAAAAGCGATGGCACCGTTTTTAAATCTTTCATTGCGCAGTATGCGTGCAAGTGAGTTAAGCGTTTGTATTTCGGAGGACATTGGACCTTCATTAGTTTCAATAACCTCCTGAGCCTGTTCATAGGAAAAGCGAAAGTCGCTATGAATAATTGTTTTGCCAAACCACCGTTTTAGTACAGCAGCATTATTATCCATTTCAAAGACGGCAGAGAAACATAATTTATCTTCATTCGGTCGAAGAGAACAAACTCCGTTAGATAATTTTTCCGGCAGCATAGGAATAACTCTGTCGACAAGGTATACAGAAGTTCCGCGGCCATAGGCTTCTTTATCAAGCTGTGTTGTCGGTCTGACATAATGCGAAACGTCGGCTATATGTACACCGATTTCCCAGTGTCCACTCTCCAGTTTTTTAATGGAAAGAGCATCGTCAAAATCTTTAGCATCTACAGGGTCAATCGTAAAAGTTGTAGTATTTCTAAAGTCTTTTCTTTTTTTAATTTCCTCCTGCGGAATAATTTCGGGAATGTTCTGAGACTCTTCTTCTACGCGGCCCGGAAAGCTAAGCGGGAAACCGTATTCAGAAAGAATGGAATTCATCTCCACATCGTTTTCGCCGGGCCATCCCAGAAGCTTGGTGATTTTTCCAATGGGATTCTTCGTTCCTTTCGGCCAATCTGAAATTTCAGCAATTACTTTTTGTCCGTGGTGTGCATTATTAATAAGGTGTTGGGGAATAAAAATATCAACGAGCATTTTCGGACTGTCGGGAACAACGAAGGCATATTTACCTGACATTTGAACGGTGCCGGCGAATTCTGTCTTGGCACGTTTAATAATTTCCACCACTTCGCCTTCAATTTTTTGGTGTTTATGTCTGGCATAGAGATAAATTTTTACACGATCACCATGCAGTGCATTTTTTACATTACGCGGTGCTATGTAAATATCATCTTCGTCAGTTTCGCTTAGAATATAAGCAGCGCCGCCGGAAGTAATATCAATGTTGCCCTCCATGTATGCATGCTTGGGCTTGAGTTTGAATTTTCCATAATCAACTTCTATAACCTCACCCTTGTCGTGCATTTCATTGAGGATGAAAAGAATTTCAGTTTTCAGTTCGCCATCCAAATTTTCTGCTTTGAGACTTAACTCAGGATGTTCATTTACAAAAGCGGCAAAATCATTTGTTAGTGCTCTTGCCAGCTGTTTGTAGTTAAAAGTTTTATTGGGGTGTTGATTTAGTGTCTTATAAACTTCGCCGACTAAATAATTTCTGGCGGCGCCATCCTGTTTTTTTTTCTTACTCATTGTTTTTAAATTTACCGTAGTCACGGCTTACATCGTTCACAGTCATAAATGTAGTGTGCTGAAATGCCTATAAAACATACAGGCATTAAATTTTTTAAGGGGTGTCAAATGAAAATTGTGGATAAACTTTTCATAAAGTTACTGAACAATTCCCATATTATTAAAAAAAGTATAATTTTACGATCTAATAAATTTTTTTTAACCTATAAATCATCATTATGGAAACGCAAAATCAGGAAAAAAAAGGCAACGGAAATAAGCTGTGGCTAATATTGTTTGCATTATCAGGAGCCCTGAATGTTTACCAATGGCAGAATCATACTACGATGGTCAATACTTATGAGCAAAAGGTTGACACACTCGTTGTAGAACGTGTTAATGTTGAAAAAGAACTTTCTGATACTAAATCAGAACTTGAAAAATACAGAGGAATATCGTCGAATCTTGACAGTCTCTTAAACGAAGCCCAAGCCAAAATCGATGAACAGGCCAGGAAAATAAAAAGTGTCAGTTCGAGAGAGAAAAACATGAAAAGCCTAAACGAAGAGCTTAAGAAACAACTTACCGATCTTCAGGGGCTGCGCGACGAATACCTTAGCAGAATAGACTCATTGTTGATGACAAACAAAAGACTTGTTACAGAAAAGGAGCAGTTGACAGGAAATGTAGAATCCCTTTCAAAAAACCTGGAGACGACTGTAGCTACGGCCTCTGTATTGAAATCGGAATATATAAAGGTGAAGTCCTATAAGAGGAAGGATAATGGAAAGTATGTAGAGACGGCATTGGCAAAACGCACGCACAAGCTTGATGTATGTTTTGACGTTCTCGATAATAAAATTTCTAAACAAGGCGAAAAGACAATTTACCTGAAAATTACAGAACCGGGCGGAAAATCAATCGGTAACAGGAGTACGGGTTCGAGCACATTTAAAACTGCCGGTGGAGAAGAGCAGATGTATGCAACATCAATGAATATTGACTTCACAGGCGCCAAGCAAAGCCTTTGTATGAATTACGAAGAGCAGGAAGACAAAAAATTTCCTGCCGGAACCTATATGTTTGAAATTTATATAGACGGAAATCTAAGCGGTGCAGGAAGTTATGTGCTTCGTTAATGAAGCTGAAACGGCGTGACATGTAGACTCTTTGCTGAAAAATATTTTTTCAGAAGAAGTGCCCGGTTGCAAATGATTTCAAGTAATTAAACTTTTTATTGTTTTTATAAGTGCAGGCGCAGGGTCGAAACCGCGCATTCTCCATACTTCTTTACCTTTCACAAATAGCATTAGTGTTGGCACGCTCATGATGTGAAGCGATTTGGCTAATTCAGCATTCTTATCGATATCGATTTTGTGAAGAAGAAGATTTTCCGAAAAATGTTTTTCTACTTCATCGAGAACGGGAATTACCCATTTACAGGGTTCGCACCAGTCCGCATAAAAATCAACTAATACAGCAGGGTGAGATGCAATAATCTCTTCCAAAGAAATTTCCATACTCAATCAGCCGGCGACTGTATTGTCGGGTACACCGGTAACAATGGGTATGTTGCAATCTTTAATTTTATTCCAGCCGTAGTGAACGTTTGCGACATTGTTGAAACCATTAGCTTTTAAAATAGAAGAAGCGATCATGGAACGATATCCGCCGGCGCAATGCACGTAAATCATTTCGTCTTTATTTAAAGAGGATAGATTCTTTTTCAGATCAGAAAGAGGAATAACGAAAGCATTCTTAACGTGACCACTTTCTGCCTCAGAAAATTTTCTCACATCAACAACGGTAGCGCCCTGTTTTACCTTTTCCGCAAACTCTTCCGGCTCAACACACATCATGGTTTCCAGAGGAAGTCCGGATTTTTTCCAGGAGTCAATTCCGGTATCGAGAACACCAAGAATATTCTCATAACCCACGCGGGCGAGACGAATAATACTTTCTTCTTCTTTTCCGGGAGAACATACAAGGACGAGTTTTTTTTCAATTTCGATTACGGTTCCAACCCAGATAGCAAACATGCCATCCAGTCCAATATTTATAGAGCCTTTGATAAATCCTTTTTTGAAATCATCGGAAGGGCGTGTATCAAGTATTACGGCGCCGGTTTCAATAGCAGCTTTAAAAGCAGCAGCAGATAAAGGTTTATTATTGTTTCGAATTACTTCATCAATGGAATCATAACCCTGTTTATTAATACGTGCATCTTCGAAGAAATAGGCGGGAGGGGCTGTAAGGCCTTGTGTTACGACGTTTACAAATTCTTCTCTGCTCATTTCACGCATAGCATAATTTGTTTTCTTTTGATGAGCAATAGTACTCCATGTTTCTTTTCCAATGTTTTTACCACAAGAGGAGCCGGGGCCATGGGCGGGATAAACCAAAACCTCATCGGGAAGAGTTTTTATTTTATTATTTAGCGAGTCATAGAGCATAGACGCCAGCTCTTCTTTTGTCATTTTTCCATCAAGCAAATCAGGGCGGCCCACATCACCGACAAATAGTGTATCGCCGGTGAAAACACAATATTCCTGATAGTTATTATCCAGAAGCAGAAAAGAAGAAGATTCAGGTGTATGTCCGGGAGTATGCAATACGCGAATAGTAAGATGGCCGATACGGAACTCTTCACCATCAGCAGCGTGATAGACATTGTAAGCCGTATCTGCCAGCGGACCGAAAACAATTGTTGCTCCAGTTTGTTTGGCTAAGTCAATGTGGCCGGAAACGAAATCAGCATGAAAGTGCGTTTCAAAAACGTATTTAATTTTAGCACCGCGGCTTTTCGCAAGAGCAATGTATGGTTCAATTTCACGAATAGGGTCAACGATAGCAGCTTCTCCGTTAGATTCGATATAATAAGCCGCTTCGGCGAGGCAGTTGGTATAAAGTTGTTGTACGAACATATGGATATTTTAAAGAAGCGCAAAGGTACGAAAATTTGAAAAGGAAAAAAGGAGTTAAGTTCTTTCAAATTCACATGGATAAATGCATTTAGAAGTGACAGGCCCGTTAGGGCCATACTCTTGGTAACACTTGACTACATGAGAACGTCAAGCCCCTTTAGGGGCGCACTCTTTACACACAACGCATGTGTCCATTTATTCATCACAGTAAAAGTTCCTGCAAATATTGGTTGCATTCGACTTATTCCTCATGTAGAATTGTGTAAAAATCAAATGGCAAATACGTATAGCAAATCCGATTTGATGAATGTGATTAAATATATTCAAAACCCAAAAGAACATCACAAGAAAATCTCCTTTTTTGAAGAGTACCAAAAGTTTCTTCAACTCTTTGAGGTTGATTTTGACGAACGATATATTTTTAAACAACCGAATTCCCGCAGGGCCCTTTGAAAAATTTTTGATGACAAGTTATTGGGGAGGTGAATACAATGTGCTTTCGTTGTCGAAAAAAGCTGTGTGTTTAAAGAGTGCGCCCCTAAAGGGGCTTAGCGTTCTTGTATTGTCCAAAAGTCACCAAGAGTATGGCCCTAACGGGCCTGCCACATCTAAATGTATTTACGCATTATGAATACTTGTGTTTAACTTAATGACATTTCTCTTCGAGATGACGGCGCTGTGGGAGGATTAGTGGGCGGAAAGTAATGCTAAAAGATTCCTTCTGAAATTCGTGATAAATTTTGATTTAACTAATTTATTTAAAGACAATGGGAAAAAACTTAATTTAAATGTAGTTAAGCTGCACACTTCTGTTAATTTTACGTCCCTTAATAAATTCATTCAAATACAAAATATATGAAAAAACTCTTCCTGGTAAGGCATGCCAAATCAAGCCGTTCAATAGCAGATTTAGAAGATTTTGACCGGCCGCTCAACGAAAGGGGTTATTCTGATGCGCATTTGATCGGATTACATTTGAAAAAAGAAATAGCCGGACCTTTAATAATAATTAGCAGTCCTGCTATCCGCGCTATGAGCACAGCACTTATTTTTGGACGAGAAATTAATTATGAACCCGAAAAAATTATTTTGCGAAGGGATTTATACGAAACTAATGCTTATGCATATTTAAAAGTGATCGGGGAGCAAGAGGATAAATATGATTCAATGATAATTGTCGGGCATAATCCAACCATTTCTGATGTTAATGAAAAACTAAACGGAACCCTTTCCGGAGATGTTCCTACTTGTGCGGTTTCTATTTTCACTATTAAAACTGAAAAATGGGCCAATATTTTATCGTCGGAAAGGGTTTTGTCGAGGTTAATAATTCCTGCAGATTTTAAAGAAAAAACGACTTTAAACCCCGAAAACTAAAACCGTTTACCAAAAAATCGCCTAGTTAAAATGTCATTTTTGGGTCATTTAACGTAAATGGCTGAAAACGGCCTACAATTAAGGCTCTTTGGTCAAAATTATCGTTTTATTATAGCGAAATTTCGTAAATTGGAAACCTAAATTGTATGTATTTGAAATGAGTGCAATAAATTTAACCATATGCTAATGTTTCATTCGCATTAATTAAGTTTTTTTGCGAAAGTTTTTTTTTATAAAAAGAATATAAATCAATTATTTTGAAGTGTCAGTTAAATAAAAGCCGTTTTCTTTTTTTAATCCTCATATTATTTATGGGGCTTATTGGAAAAGCAAATGCACAATATGCAATTGGTGATTATGGCTCTACTACATCAGGGGGTTATAGTAGCGCCGGTACCTGGAGTATATGGAACGGAGCTATTTGGGTTGCTACTGCTACAACACCTGCATCAGGAAACAATGTATTTATTTTAACGGGTAGAACAGTAGTGTTATCGACACAAAGCTCCTGTTTGAATCTTACCGTAGAAACAGGCGCAAAATTATGGACATCAAACAGTGCAGCTAATGTTTATTTGTATGTCTATGGAACCAGTCTGGTTTGTAACGGACAAATTGGTGATGGAGCAATATTTGATGGAATAAGTTTTGGTTTTGAAGGCGCCGCAAGTACTGTTACAGGATCGGGAGTCTTTGATGCATCAAGGATTAGAAAAAATACTGCTACAGCTACGACTACGACTCTTACAATTTCAAGAGATGTAAATCTGCGTTTTAATTCAGCCTCAACAACGCAATTATATAATAATGCCCCTTCTCCTTGTATTTTTAACGTTACTGTAAGCCTTGGAGCAACCGTTACATTTTTCCCCAATGGGGTGAGTAAGGGAAATGTTGCCATTGACGGTATAGACGGAGTCGTAAATACCAGCGGATCAACAGTTGAAGCCGGAGGAACTTATATCATTAATGGGACGATGAACGTCTCCGGAAAAATTTACCTGACAACAAACAATGCAAATGTCACCTACAAATGTAATTGGATTATTAATGGACTTGTTCTAGCCAATGAAGTAGTAGCTTCATCAAGCGGTTTGGCGGGACATACACTTACCATTAACAGCGGAGGGAAATTGAATATAACAGGAACTCCTGCCTGGAGTACTCTTGGTCTTGTCAATAATTCATTCACTTATAACAATGGGAGCACGGTTGAATATTCAGCAGCAGGCACACAGATTGTTCGTGTGCGATCTGAATTCGGCGGGGCTGTTTTAAATGGCTATTATGATCTTATTCTTTCTAACACAGGAATGAAATCAACATTGTTTACCCAGCTGTGGGTGCGAAACGATTTAACTATTACAAGCAGTGCCATCCTTGATCCTAATCCGGCCATAAATGATATTTTGGTTGGCGGCAATTGGATTAATTATAATCAATCGGGATTCAGCGAAAAAAATTCAACGGTTTGGTTTAATGGTTCTGCGCTTGAGACAATTACCTGTCCGGGTGGTGAAGTGTATAACATATTAAGATATCAAAAAACAGGATCGTTTCTTCAGTTCAATAATGCTGTTGATGTTATTACTCAATTATGGTTTACCAGCAACGGTTATGTAGACTTGAATTCCAATACACTTACAGTCCGAAATAATGGAACAACAGGAATTAACGGACAAACCAGCACACGATATATTGTATCTGAAAAAACAGATAATAGTTCTAAAATTGTTTGGAGAATTGGTACATCTACTGCAGTAGGGCCTTACACCTTTCCGTTTGGAGTTCCACCAGGAGGTCCGCTTAATTATGTTCCTGTTATTATCTACAAAACAACGGCTGTTAATATAGGCGATCTATCCTTTTCAACGTATGGAACACCGCCTAATAATCAGCCATGGCCAACGACACCAACCAATGTTACAAACCTTTGGGCCTATTATCAGGTTCATAATGCTCCCGACAATCGACATTGGACAGTAGACAGATTTTGGGAAATAGGTTCGACAAATCCTAACAATATTGACACCATTAGAGTGTCCTATCGCACAAGCGAACTTCCGGACTCTGATCAAACACCTGCAAATCTTGCTGCACAATTTTGGGCAGGTGGATTTAATTCCTGGAATTTATTGCAATACGGTACAGGCGCAGCCAATTATGTAAACATTTATCCCAATGTAAATCCAACGATTTATTATAATACATCATGGACATTAACGAGTATAACATCTCCGCTACCGATTAAGTTATTAAGTTTTGATGCAGTACCCGAGGAAAGAGAAGTAGATTTAACCTGGGTTACCGCTTCGGAAATAAACAATGAATACTTTACCGTTGAAAAGAGCATCGATGGAAATAATTTTTACCCAATAGGTACAAAACCGGGAGCGGGTAACAGCTCTGTTACGTTATCCTATTCTTTTGTTGACCCTAAGCCGGCCCCGGGAATATCGTATTACAAACTAAAACAAACCGATTTCGACGGTCACACGACAGAGAGCGGTATTGTCCCCGTAAATTATAAAAAACAAAACAGAGATTATTCCATTTTTCCGAATCCTGTTTACGATAAAGCCTATTTAATATCCAATACTTCAGAAAATATACAGGCATCAATAAGAAACATTGAAGGAAAGCTGATCCAATCAGTATCTTTAGAAGGTGCTTCAACAATTCATTCTATTGACCTTGGAGGACTCAGTCAGGGAGTTTATTTTATTGAAGTGAAATCAGCGCTTGAAACACAATTTATCAGGGTGGTGAAAAATTAATTTTTTCTTCGCCTGCACTATCAACGACAACTAACTAAACAAAAACCAAAATAAAATGAAACACTCAATTTTACTTAAACCAGGTAGAATAATTCTTTTACTCGGAATCTTATTACTTAATGCAATACAGGGCTTCGGTCAGGCAACTACAGTTACATATACGGGAATGGGAAGTGTTACTTGTCCTGCAGTCCCGGTAGCTACCATTGCACCTGCAATTGGCGGACTTACGTTTTCTCAAATGTCTAGGGGGGCTGGAGTAACTTGTTCTTCGGCTGCATCAGGAATTAGCGGAGCATCTTTCAATGTTTTAAATTTAGCAGCAGCACAAGCAGGTAATAAATATTATACATTCTCAATAACATCTAATGCTTCAACAGCTTTTACACTATCAAAGGTTGTAATTTTCAGTCAAGCTAGTGCAGCAACAATTACAGGGGAAGTACAATACAGTATTGGAGCCGGACCAAAAATAAGCTTGGGGACTTTTGCAACAACAACAGGAAGTGTAGGCTATACCTTTACAGCAGGATTACCTATCAGCGTGCCAGCAAGCTCAGTTCTTAATATTTGGGTTTATGGATATGGAGCTTTAGCCGGCAGTACAACATTCCGCGTAAATAACAATACATCTATTGATGTAAGTACTTTGCCAACGAAGTTTGCAATAACAGCCATTTCACCGGCAAGTCCAATTCAAAATAATAATTTTAGTGTAACGGTTCAGTCGCAGGATGCAGGCAATATAGCGCGTAATGTAACATTGAATACCAATTTTACTCTTTCTGTGGCAACAGGAACGGGAGCACTTGGAGGAACTATTTCGGGAACAATAGCAGCGGGAACCAATACCCTAACCCTTAATTCAGTTACTTATAATACTGCAGAATCAGGAGTAAGCCTAACGGCAACACAAACTGCAGGTGACCCACTAACTCCCGGTACTAGTGGAACTTTTATTGTTCAGGCGGCAACGACACCATCAATAGTTTTAACAGGAACTCTAACAGCATTTAGTACAATAGTAGGCACTCCAAGTGCTACTCAATCATATACTGTTTCAGGAAGCAGTTTGGGAACCAATGATATCGTAATAACTCCCCCTGTCGATTTTGAAATCAAAACCGGAGCGGGATCGTTTTCAACCAGTGCAATTAATCTTACTCCTATAGCGGGCACCGTTAGTTCTACAACAATTGACGTAAGATACAATCCGGCTATAGCAGGAAGCACAACCGGTAACAGCATAACACATATAAGCGGGGCAGCTTCTCAAAGTTTACCGGTTTCCGGAAGCTCCATTCAATTAGAGCCAACTTTACAATCGTCTATTTCTTTTGGAACAGTAAACAGTTATTCTGCAGTTCTTAATTTTTCAGGTGGAACAGGTACATCACGAATTGTCGTTATGTGTCTTGGTGCTGCAGTTACTTATGTACCCGGGGATGGATTTGGACCCACAGGAGTTAACAGCAATTTCCCTTTGGCAGCAAGCCAGGGAGCACTTAACAGAATTGTTTATTCCGGTTCAGGTAACACTTTAACCGTAACGGGGCTTCTTCCTTCTACAACTTATCACGTTGCAGTATATGAATACAACGGCAGTTTGGGGACTACTAATTATTTGCAGACTTCGCCCGGAACAGCTTCTTCAACAACTCCGGTTCGTATTGCAATACCTGTTCCTATGATTTCTCAAGTAGGCTTAAGCTACACTGAAATTTTCAGTGACATTGCAAACTGGGGAGAAAATTTTAACGGCGGAACAGGTGCTCAATATTGGGATGCCGTTGCTATTAATGCAACGGGCACTGTTCCTGATGGAATAAAAACAACCGCTACCACAGCGACTTTTGTTACAGGAGTTTCCAGTGGTGTTCAAAGAGGAAGTGCAGTAGGGAATCCGATAGAAACAATAGTTTTATTGTCGTCCGGTACAACAAACAGTACAAATGCCTGCGCAATTGATTTTTTATTGGACTTTACAGGAACACTAGCAGGAACACTTAGCTTCGACTGGGCCACAGTTTTTAACAGCACCGGCGACAGAGCTTCTTCCATACGAGTTTATACTAGCACAGACAATATTACCTATACTGAATTGCCGGCAGCAGCTGTTTTAGACAAAGCGAATAACGTTGCAGCTTCTAATTCAATAACTACAGCTGCTTTACCGGCATCTTTTAATAACTCACCTACTGCACGAATCCGATTTTATGAATATAACGGAACTGGTGGAACGACAGGAAGCCGTGCAAAAATTGCCATTGATAATGTTGTAGTAACTGCAAGCACTCCAACACCTCCTAATCATCTTGCAATTTCCGGTATTTCACCTGCAAGTCCGGCTTTAAATGGAACCTTTTCTGTTACTGTTCAATCGCAGGATCCGTCCAATGTTGCTTCTAATGTTTTAGCGAATACGAATGTAACACTTCAATATTCAGGAGGTACAGGAACATTAAGCGGAACCTTGACAGGAACGATCAATGCAGGAAGCAATTCAATTACATTTAGCGGACTTTCTTACGATGTAGCAGAAACATTTACACTTACGGCACATAGGACAGTCGGAGATGTTCTTGCAGATGGAAGTTCTTCAATTACCATACTGGCTCCGGTGGTTACATTAACAGGCGCATTAACACCATTTTCAACAGCAGTAGGAGTTGCAAGTCCTTCACAGCAATATACAGTATCCGGAACAAATCTGTCGGCCGGAATAATAATTACTCCACCGCAGCCTTTTGAAATTTCAACTAACAATGCTACATGGTTTGATTTTACAAGCAATATTACGCTGGCACAAACAGCAGGAGTTGTTCCAACAACAACAATTTATGTACGATATAACCCAATTGTAGCAGGTCCAAATAGCGGAAGCATTACTCATACAAGTACCGGTACAATAATGCAGACGAAAGCTGTATCAGGAACAACAACAAGTCCCGAGCCAACTATTACTTCAACCATATCCTTTGGCTGCAATACAGGAACTTCAATGATTATAAACTTTACGGGAGGCAATGGAAGTAATCGAATTGTTGTTATGAAAGCAGCAGGATCGGTTAGTTACATACCAACAGATGGTATTGCTTCAACGGGAGTAAACAATAACTTCACTTCAGCACTCGATCAGGGTTCAGGAGACAAAATTGTTTATGATGCCAACGGCTCAACGGTAACTGTTAGTGGCTTATCGCCTGCGACATCTTATGCCATCGCTATTTATGAATATAATGGAAGCGGAGCTACGGCTGATTATTTAACTACCCCTGCTACAGCAACTGGATTTACTACCGGTGGTGTTTC
>JAYURB010000545.1:0-15353 GCA_043756425.1 Bacteroidota bacterium | reverse complement strand
GCGTCACATTTGCTTTGCTTGATTTTGTTTCTGCTTATCCAATGGATTTTCCCGGACTTATAGTTATGGAAACAGGTGGAATGAAAGGAAGAAGAAAGGAAATGATTCGGGAAGAAGTTCACGGTTTGCTTTGCAAAGGATTCGGTGTTGAAAAAATTCATTCAGAGTATGGCATGACGGAATTACTATCACAAGCTTATTCTAAAGGGAAAGGAATTTTCCAAACGCCTTCCTGGATGCAAATATTTATCCGTGACACGTACGACCCTTTTATGGATGCCGGTATAAACGCTACAGGAGGAATAAATATAATTGATCTGGCCAATGTATATTCCTGCGCTTTTCTATCAACACAGGATTTAGGGAAGGTTTATTCCGATGGCACCTTTGAAGTCCTTGGCAGGTTTGATTTTAGTGATGTGCGAGGTTGTAATTTGATGGTGGATTAACTCCCTTGATTTTTATCGTTTTTATTCATGTTTCGAAAAAGCAGACTAATACCAACAACGATAGCAATTGCAAAAATAAAATTGAAGATAAGCTGTCTATAACTATCGGGCGAAAGAGCACCCATTCTTTTTTTAACAATCCATATAGAAAGTATACTTCCGAGTGAAATGGAAATCAAAATAATAAAAAACCTTCGTCTGTGGCTCATTAAGTGGGATGTATTGTTTGGATTAGTTAATTATAATCAGGTAATAGTTCTTTTTTCCTTTTTGTGCCAAAATATATTTTTCTTTAATAACATGTTCCATGTTTATCGTCAGTTCAGTTTCCATAATTTTTTCTTTGTTGATGAAAACACCGCCGCCCTGAAGCATTTTTCTTGCTTCACCGCGCGAAGGAAAAACCTTTGTATGATCGGCTAGAAGTTCGATAACATTTACGCCGCTTTCAATTGTAGAACGGGAGATATCAAATTGCGGTACTCCTTCAAAAACAGAAAGCAGATCTTCTTCAGAAAGTTTTTTCAGGCTGTCTGCTGTTCCTGTTCCAAAAAGAATTCCTGAGGCTTCAATTGCTGCTTCATAGTCTTTTGGAGAATGAACTCTGGTGGTTATGTCTTTGGCAAGTTCTTTTTGAAGAAGTCTTTGATGCGGTGCTTTTTGATGCTCCTGTTCCAACGATTCAACTTCTTCCCTAGTTTTCAGAGTAAAGATTCGAATATAATTTTTTGAGTCTTCGTCGGAAGCGTTTATCCAGAACTGGTAGAATTTATACGGAGAAGTTCGTTTAGCATCAAGCCAGATATTTCCGCCTTCTGTTTTTCCGAATTTTGTTCCATCGGCTTTTTTAATGAGAGGCGTTGTCAAGGCAAATGCTTCTCCACCGTCTTTCCGTCGAATTAATTCTGTTCCTGTAACAATATTTCCCCATTGGTCAGAGCCGCCCATTTGCAATTTTACATTATGGTCTTTCCACAAACGATAAAAGTCGTAACCCTGTACCAACTGGTAAGAAAATTCAGTAAACGACATTCCTGTTGCCAATCGGCTTTGAACGGAATCTTTAGCAAGCATGTAATTGATGGAAATATGCTTTCCAATATCCCGAATAAAATCTAGGAATTTAAGTTCTTTAAACCAATCATAATTATTTACAATTTCTGCTGATCGTTCGCCACAATTGAAATCGAGAAATTTCTCCAGCTGTTTTTTCTGGCAATCCAGATTGTTTTGTAATATTTCTTCACTCAATAGATTTCTCTCCTGTGATTTACCGGATGGATCTCCAACCATTCCTGTTGCACCTCCAACGAGAGCAATCGGTTTATGACCGGCTTGCTGAAAATGAAGAAGCATCATTACCTGAACAAGGTTTCCGACCCCTAAAGAATCGGCCGTTGGATCGAAGCCAATATAACCCCGAACCATCTCTTTATTAAGTAGTTCTTCGGTTCCCGGAATCATGTCGTGCAGCATATTACGCCAGCGCAACTCTTCGACAAAATTTTTCATTCTTATGCTTTGAGCGCCAAAGATAAGTAGGTTGGCTATATATGCAAAGAAGCATCAAATTAAATTTTAAGGTATGACATCAAGCCAATATTTCTTTTTTATCCGCATCTTTGCACCCATATGATTCTGTTAACAGGAGGAACCGGACTGGTAGGTTCTCAATTACTTTTTGATCTTGCTTCCACAGGAAAAAAGGTGCGTGCCATTCACAGAAAGGAAAGCCAAATGAATGTGGTTGACGGACTATTTTCTGCTTTTCCTGAATACAAAAAAAATATTGAATGGTTTGAAGGCGATGTATTGGACCAGTTTTCTCTTGAAGAAGCTATGGAAGGCATAGACACAATTTATCATGCAGCAGCTTTTATTTCTTTTTACCCATCTGAAAGAAGCAAAATGATGAAGATTAATGTGGAAGGAGTAGCAAACATGGTAAATGTATCTTTAAAGAAAAATATTAAACGATTCTGTCACATTAGCTCAACTGCTTCACTTGGACGCGAATCCGGCGATGTATTACTCAATGAAAATTCGTGGTGGAAGACATCAAAGGATAACTCTAACTATGCTATTAGCAAATACGGAGGAGAAAGGGAAGTCTGGAGAGGAATTGAAGAAGGGTTGAATGCTTTTATTATAAATCCATCTATAGTAATCGGTCCGGGAAACTGGAAAAGCGGAAGTACACAGATGTTCTCCCAGGTATGGAAGGGACTTCCGTTTTATACGGAAGGAGTGGGAGGATTTGTTGATGTGCATGATGTTTCAAGTTCAGCCATTGCACTAATGGAAAAAGGAGTAAGTAATGAACGCTATATTCTAAATTCTGAAAATGTAGCTTATCGTTACGTTTTTGACTGTATTGCCGAAAGCCTCGGAAAAAAGAAAGCGTATATTAAAGTCACTCCTTTTTTAAGCAAATTAGGATGGAGGCTTGAGAAAATAAAAAGTTTGCTTACTAATTCTCGTCCCATGATTACAAAAGAAACAGCGCATAGCGGCATGATGCAATTTCATTATTCCAATGAAAAAATTAAAAAGGAGACAGGAATTGAGTTTATTAGTGTGAAGGAATCAGTGAAAAATGCTGCGGGTTATTTTTTGAAAGACATAGGGGTCATTTAACGATTTAGGTAAAACTAAAACGGCTATCATCTTATGTTTTCGCCTTCCAGTCTGCTTAGTCGGGTAATTACGGAATCATAAACCTGTCCAAGAATTTCAGGTTGCTCACTATAAAATTTAAGGCTTCGCAGTAAATCTTCCTTTTTTACATGGTTTTGTTTTAATATGTAAGCAAGGTAATCCTTCATGGTAAATGTAACAGAATCCGTACGCGATAAATCACCAATGGCTGATTGTGCAAGGTGAATGTCTGTTAATATTACTGCCATTTCTTTTTGCTTTATTACATCCTCAGGAATGGAAACAGGCGCTTCAGAACAGGCAGTCAAAAGAATTATTATTGTAAAGAGAAGGAAGTTTATTTTTTTCATTTATAAAAAATTTATTCTCTGCCCTTTTACACTTTCATCAAAAACTCTATTTGAATATGCGGCATGACCGTTCACAAAGGTATGTACAATTTTAGATTTGAATTGTTGACCTTCAAAAGGACTCCATCCGCACTTATAAAGTATATTGTCGGATGCAACTTTCCATGGATCGTTTAGATTTACCAAAACCAAATCCGCATAATAACCTTCACGAATATACCCCCGCTCTTTTATCCTAAAGCAATCTGCGACAGCATGTGACATTTTCTCTGCGATTTTTTCCAGAGATATTTTTTTATTGTGATAAAATTCAAGCATGGCTGTAAGCGAATGCTGCACCAACGGTCCGCCGGATGGGGCCTTCAGATATCCTTCTGCTTTTTCCGCCAGCGTATGGGGAGCATGATCGGTAGCAATTACATCAATACGGCCATCGATGACAGCAGACAGTATTGCCTCTTTATCTGATTTGTTTTTTATTGCGGGATTCCATTTGATTTTTGTGCCCAGTCTTTCATAGTCGCTGCTGTCAAACCAGAGATGATGTATGCAAGCTTCGGCAGTAATTTTTTTATCTTTCGAGGGAATATCGTTTCTGAAAAGGCTTAATTCTTTAGCAGTGCTTATGTGTAGTATGTGCAAACGGGTGTCGTTTTTCTCCGCAAGGTTAACGGCAAATGAAGAGGACAGATAACATGCTTCTTCGCTTCGAATTAGCGGATGCATGGAAAGAGGAATGTCTTCCCCATATTTCTCTTTTGCCAAAGCTAAATTTTTCAGTACTGTTGTTTCATCCTCACAATGAACAGCGATGAGCATTTCTGAATTTGAAAATACTTTTTCAAGAACAGCATGATTATCTACCAGCATGTTGCCGGTTGAAGAACCCATAAATATTTTTATGCCACAAACGTTTTTTTTATTTGTTTTCATTACCTCTTCGAAATTATCGTTACTAACTCCCATGTAAAAGGAGAAATTAGCAAGCGATTTGGAAGAAGAAAGAATGTATTTATCTTCGAGTAAAGTCTGTGTCAGCGCATTGGGAACTGTGTTAGGCATTTCCATATACGTTGTAGTGCCGCCGGCAACTCCGGCTCGGGGTTCTGTATAAAGATCTCCCTTATGGGTAAGTCCGGGTTCCCTAAAATGAACCTGATCGTCGATCACTCCCGGGAAAAGATGCAAGCCTTCACCATCAATTACTTTTGCATGAGCATGAGAGATTGAAGGAGCAATTTTTTCAATACGTTCGTTATTAATTAAAACATCAGCGGAAAAAATCTTTCCTTCATTGACGATAGTGCTGTTTTTAATTAGGTACATCAATTTTGTTTTGTTGGTTTTGGATATATCCTAAAAAAACTCTTCCATTTCATCTGAATAACTCCTAAAATAGCTTCTTTGAAAATCCCTTTACTCATTTTGCTTGTTCCTTCAACTCTGTCGGTAAAAACTATTGGAACTTCAACTATTTTAAAACCAAACTTCATGGCAGTAAATTTCATTTCAATCTGAAATGCATAACCGATAAATTTTATTTTGTCGAGCGGAATGGTTTCAAGTACCTTTCTTTTATAACAAATAAAGCCGGCAGTAGTATCTTTTATGCGCATACCTGTTATGATCCTAACATATACGGAAGCATAATACGACATTACAACTCTTCCCAGCGGCCAGTTAACAACATTAGCGCCTCTAATGTATCGGGAACCAATAGCTACGTCAGCGCCTTCTTTAGAGCAAGCATTATATAAACGGATCAGGTCTTCGGGATTATGCGAAAAGTCGCAGTCAATTTCGAAAATGTAATCATACTTTTTTTCAATGGCCCATTGGAATCCATGTATGTATGCAGTGCCCAATCCAAGTTTGCCGCTTCTTTCTTCGAGAAAAAGTCTGCCTTTAAATTCGTCAAGAAGTCGTTTAACAATACCGGCAGTTCCATCGGGAGAATTGTCATCTATCACCAGTATATCAAAAGGATGAGGCAAAGAGAAAACCTTTCGCAGCATCTTTTCAATATTCTCCTTTTCATTGTAAGTAGGGAGGATAACTAATGAATCATTCACAGAAAGTGGATTTAGAATTGCAAGATAGGGGAGAATAGTTGATTAGGCAATTCTTAGTTAATTGAGAATTTGAGAATGAATGGAATAAATTAAGAAAAAGGCAAGAGTAGATGATTTTTAAATGAAACGATCAGGTTTTGTGAATACCGATTATCTTACAATGACAACTATTTTAACAAAAGAACCTGCTTATATGCTATTGTCATGCTGGATATGAAAAATAATCTTTGACTATTTGAAAAAACATCATTGTTATGTCTTGTAATGATGATTTGTACGGCAGGGTAAGAGGGAAAAACCGTACGAACCTCTGGCGCAAGCCATTTTTTTTTCATAGTTACTGCTTGTTTACAGGCTCTTAAATTTGCTGGGCTCTTTAATAAAGGGAGCCCAAGGGCAGAAGATTTATTTTCACGCGCCATGGATTTGTATTGTGCGATGTTTTCCGGCCTGAAAATGAAATCACGAAGCCAAACCGTTTGAGGTTTAGAGAAAAGGTTGTGAATTAAATAATTAAGTTTATTGACATATTTTTTAATGAAATTTTTAATTGTATGTAATTAGAATGCAACTTTATTCATTTAGTTGAAGCGCGCCGGACTGTATATCATTCACAACAGTTGGGTCAAGTAGGGTCGATGTGTCGCCAAGGTTTGAAGTTTCACCTTCTGCAACTTTACGTAGAATACGCCTCATGATTTTTCCTGAACGTGTTTTTGGGAGTCCACGTACAATCTGAATCTTATCCGGTTTCGCTATAGGGCCAATAATTTTAGTTACAATGTCTTTTATTTCCTGACGAAAAACATCAAGATCTTCTCGTTTGCTTGTAGAAATTACATAAGCATAAATTCCTTGTCCTTTTATCGAATGGGGATAACCAACGACTGCTGATTCGACAACTTCCGGGTGTTCATCAATGGCATTTTCAACTTCTGCTGTTCCAATGCGGTGACCGGAGACATTCATGACATCGTCAACACGACCGGTTATACGATAATAACCATTTTCATCGCGTTTGCAGCCATCTCCGGTAAAATATAGTCCGGGGTATGTAGCAAAATAATTTTGTCTGCAGCGTTCATGATCACCATAGGTGGTTCGAATCATTGAAGGCCATGGAAAGCGAATGCATAAATTTCCCTCTACATTGTTTCCTTCGATTTCTTTGCCTTCATTGTTGACAAGCATTGGTTGTACACCGGGCAATGGCAGTGTTGCAAAGCCCGGCTTTAGTTCAGTAATCCCCGCCAGTGGTGAGATGAGTATTCCACCTGTTTCTGTCTGCCACCAGGTATCTACAATGGGACATCTTTCTTTTCCAATATTTTTATGGTACCAGTGCCATGCCTCTTCATTAATGGGTTCTCCCACTGTGCCAAGAATGCGTAGTGAGTTTAAACGATAAGGCTTAATGAAATCGAGTCCTTGTGCTTCCAGCGAGCGAATAGCTGTTGGAGCAGTATAAAAAATATTTACGTTGTGTTTATCAACGACCTGCCAAAAACGTCCGGCATCGGGCCAGACAGGAATACCTTCAAACATGAGGGAAGTAGCACCACTAAGAAGCGGACCATAAATAAGATAGGAATGTCCGGTTACCCAGCCAATGTCTGCAGTACACCAGTATATTTCATTTTCTTTGTATTGAAAAACATTCTGAAAGGTATATGCTGTATAAACCATATAGCCGCCACAGGAATGTACAACACCTTTTGGTTTGCCGGTTGAACCCGAAGTGTAGAGAATGAAAAGCATGTCTTCCGAATCCATTTCTATTGCCGGACAATCTGTATTAACTTTTTTCATTTCGTCTTCCCAAAAGAGGTCACGGCCAACCTTCATATTGATTTTTCTTCCAGTTCTTTTCAGGACAATAACTTTTTTCATGTCCGGACAATTCTCCAGGGCTTCATCAACAATTTCTTTTATTGGAATTTCTTTTGCTCCCCGGAAAGTGCCATCGGAGGTAATGGTAATTGAACATTCACAGTCACGAATTCTATCGCTGAGTGAATTGGCGCTAAAGCCTGCAAAAACTACTGAATGGATTGCCCCTATACGTGCACAAGCCAAAATTGCAATAGCAGCTTCAGGAACCATTGGCATATAAATGCAAATCCTGTCACCTTTATTCGCTCCATTGTTTTTTAAAACATTGGCAAACATACATACCTGTTCGTGAAGCTCTTTATAGGTTAATGTCCTTGAGGCTTCGTTTGTATCGTTGCTTTCCCAAATAATAGCTTTTTTATTTCCGTTTAGTGCCAGATGTCTATCCAGACAATTTTCAGTAATATTCAACTTTCCGCCAATGAACCACTTTATATCCGGTTGTATAAAATTCCATTCCAGCACCTTCGACCATGTCTTTTTCCAGGAGAAAGAGGAAGCGATTTCAGCCCAAAAAGCTTCAGGGTTATCGGTGCTTCTTTTGTAAGCAGTTTGGTATTCTTCTATGGAATGAATTTGAAATGGCATATGTCATCTTTTTAACAAACGCTAATATAATAAATAGTTTGTCATCTTTATTTCTTTATTGATGTCAATCGATTTAAGTATTTATTGGAATTTCATTAATAATTCTAATTTTCAATTTTAAGGTCAGGAATACTGTTGAATATTTTTTAAACGTAAAGTTGAAACGAAAATGCAACGGGTCGCAGCGTATTGAAAGAGATCTTTAGATATAAGGTATAACTGAGGAAGTCGCAACTTTTAATTTCTTGGAAGATGCTTTTCAAAATAAAAAAAATCGTTACTTTGCCATATGAAACTATTCGTAAAAAACATTGAGCAATCCGTAAACGAAGTTTTACTGGAATCTATTTTTAAACAATTTGGCGAAATAATGGATACAAAGATTGTCTACGACAAGATCACTTGGGAATCGAGGGGTTTTGGATTTGTAGAGTTTAAGAAAAAGGAAGATGCCTTAAAAGCCATTGAATCATTAAATGGCAAAGAACTAGTCGGTAAAAAGTTGTCTGTTGAAGTGGCTGTAGAGAGAAGATAATTATGAAAAAAAGGCTAACGCCTGATGTTCGTAAGTTTTTCCCTCTTACCCTGCCGTACAAACCATCATTACCAGTAATGACAATGATGGTCTTATAAAATATTCAAAGATTATTTTTCCTGTTATTGTTTGATAATTTTCCCATCTTCCATTTCAATAATCCTGTTTGTCTTTTGAGCAAACTCCTGATCGTGGGTAACAATTAGAAGTGATTGTTTGTAGACTTCGGCCAATTCCTGAAAGATTGAAAAAACAATTTCTCCATTTTTTTTATCGAGGTTCCCTGTGGGCTCATCGGCCATAATTATTATTGGATCATTGATAAGCGCACGTGCAATGGCAACCCGCTGCTTTTGTCCACCGGATAATTGATTGGGTTTCTTTACAGCTTCCCCTTCAATTCCCAATAACTTTAGCTTTTCAAAAGCACGATGCTCAATTTCCGCCTCACTATACTTGTCTAGTTTTAGTCCCGGCAGCATGACATTTCTTAAAACAGAAAACTCATTCAACAGGTAGTGAAACTGGAATACAAAACCGATTTTTTCATTTCTTACAACAGCAAGCTCTTTTTCTTTTTTATTTCTTTGGCTGACGCCATCGATTAGTAAATCACCTTCATAATCCGTATCCATTGTTGAAAGAATATACAATAGTGTCGATTTCCCGCATCCCGATTTACCAATTACAGAAACAAATTCACCTTGTTGAATTTCAAAATCCAAATTCTTCAATACTTGCACGGTTACCGGATCGTGAAAGTATTTGTTTATGGATTTTGCCTGAAGAATAGTTTTCATTTATTTCCCTCTGATGATAATTACAGGATCTATTTGTCTCGCTTTTCGTGCAGGGAAATATCCTGCGAAATAAGTGCATATAATAGCAAACGTTCCGCCAATCAAATAAAATTTCGGATTGTAATTTATCGGATAGGTTTTAATGGTTGGAAGAGCAGCTGTATTAAATGGGATTTGATCAATTCCTGAAGATACCAGATAACCGAAAAATAAACCGAAAAGGCCGCCAAAAAATCCTATGCTCAAAGCAATCAAAAGGAAAATTGCTTTTACATCATTGCCCGAGAAGCCTGTTGCTTTCAGAATGGCTATGGAATCCATCTTTTCATAGATAAGCATGTTTAATATATTATAAATGCCAAAACCTGCTACTATCAAAAGTGTAATCCCTACTACGTAAGAAATCAATGTCCTTACAAAGCTTCCGGTTTCAAATTGCGAATTCGCAGTTTGTATATCTATGGCATCAAGACTATATATTTTCTCATATTCTTTTGCCACAAGTGGAGCTGTTTTAAGATCTTTTAATTTAATGTTGATGTCCGTAATATAATTTCCGGGGACACCAAGCAGTTTTTGTGTAGTATTAATGGAGCAATAGCTTTGGACGTTATCGATATCCTGCAAACCTGACTGAAAGAAGCCAACAACTTTTAAGGGCATTCTTTCGCCTTTTGTTGTTGTAACCTGAATGACATCGCCAATATTAGCAAGCATTTTTGATGCAGCACCTTTTCCAAGAATAATACTGTTTGGAATATTCTTTAAATCGATATAGTTACCGGAGGTAACATAATCATTAAAAAAGAAAAGTTTGTTTTCCTTTTCCACATCAATTCCATTTATGACTCCTGTAAGATCAATTACGCCAACGTTGTAAAAAACCTGTGCTGTAATTTTAGGAGCTATACCTGAAATGCGTTCATCGTTAGAAAGAAATTTCATTATATCACCGCTATTAAAAATCTCCAACCGTTCCTGTTTGGGTTTTATCGAATGAATAAAGTTATAGCTATTATTAAACGTATCATAAAGTGAAACAGGTTGATTTTCATTTGGCTTTATTTCATTGTAAAGACGGATATGCGGTGTACGGTTCAATATTAAACCATCAAGTAAATCATTGAGGCCCGTCATAAAACTTAAAAGGGTAACGAACATCGTAATACTAAAAGTTACGCCAATAGCAGCTACGAGTGTTTGCTTCCATCTCGCCAAAAGCAAAGCCATTGAAATACTTACGATGAGTTTTAATTTCATTGTGTCGGCTTAATTAATTCATCTTCCTTAGATAGTCCCGACAATATTTCAATTTTTTGATAATCTCTCAATCCTGTTTTAATGGCAACTTTATCTCCGTTGCTTTTAACTACCATAGAATCTCCCAACAGGTAATTTTTCGGTATAGTTAAGGCATCTTTTTTTGATTGAAGGACAATATTTGCTTCAAAGGTAATGCTGGGGTAAAGTGTTTCAGGACGGTCGATGAAAACAGCTTCTACCAAAAAGCTTTTAGAACGCTCATTCATCATCGGATCAATTTTTTGAATAGTTGCTTCAAAGACTTTTCCTTTATAACTGTCCATGGTAATTAAAGCTTTTTGTCCGGGTTTTACTTTTAGAATATCATATTCATCAACCTGCATTTCAAGGATGAAGGAATCTGTATCGCCAATAACAGCCAGAGGCGCCTGTACGCCGGCCATTTCACCTTTTGATTTTGATAAACTATATACTCTTCCATCAATTTCACTGCGGATAATATAATCGTTATCGAGGCTTTGGGAAATCAGTAAATTCTTTTTCGACTGTGAAGAAGCAAATGTTAATTGTCTATTAAGCTCATCGTAACGCAGAAGAGCAGCTTCGTAAGCGGATTTTGAATTTTCAAACATTAATTCTCTTTGCTCAAGTTCTACCTTACTTCCGATTTGTTTGGACCATAGTTCTTTCTGGCGTTGAAAAAGAAGAGAATCATTTGCCAGTTTACTTTTGGCCAGGTCAGTATTAATTTTTAGTTCTTGAAGCTTGTTCTGATTGTTAGTATAAGCGTTGAATTCGGCAGCGAGTGCTGCATTTTCTTTATTCAATTTGGAAGATTCATTTAATAAAGAAAGAATGGGGGCGCCTTTTTTTACAATATCGCCCTCATCAACATAAATAATTTCAATAATGCCATTAACTTTTGAAAAGACCTGGTATTGGTTCTTGCTCTTTATAGTACCACTGGCATAGACGGACTCCGTAATATCCTGAACGATGGGATGTATTTTTTCAACATTTTTTTTGCAGGAAATAAAGAGGATAAGTAAAGAAAAGAGAATTGTTTTTTTAAACATGATTTCGAAATAAGAATTCACAGACTTTAGAGGTATATTTTTAACACAAATGAATAAAATAATTTCATCGGGAAGACCGTTCAATTAGTATGCGAAACTAAGACTTTTCTGCCGAACAAATCAACCAAACTGTTGGCAAAATAGCATAGTCATACCCAAATTAGAGCAGAATCCTCCACAGAAAATTAATATTTTTGCAATTCTGAAATTATACTACAATTTAATCGAATTATCCTTCTGATTTCTGCCTTGAATAGACTACTGTACGGTATTTTCTTAGTTATAATTTCCTTGAATGCACCTGTTCATGCGCAGGTTGCTGATACCATTGATTACAGCCTCAAGCAGAAACCAAAATTCTTTATTACGCTGGCTTCTTTCAATACATTTATAGATGGTCAATATGCCAATATTGGAGGAGTTAGAACAGGGTTAAATTACAATCAACGAGTTCGTTTCGGTGTTGGTTTTTTTAATCTCACGAATAATGCAGTGATCACAAGCATAAACATTAAAGAGAACGACCTGGATTATTATACCAATGGTCAGTTGTATTTTCATTTTGTAAGCGTTTCTGCCGAATATTTCTTTTACAATAAATACCCATGGCAATGCGCTGTTATGCCGTTTCATCTTGGTTTTGGAGGAGCAAAATATGGCTATATCAATCGTCCGGGCCGCACGAAATCCTATACAAAATCCGAGTCTGTAGTTCTTTATCAACCGGAAGTTTCAGCCCAATACAGCGTTTTCCAATGGTTGGGGGCCGGCGTATCTACGGGGTACAGATTTACTTTGATTCGCTCCAGAAAAGAAGTTAAGGATCTCAATGCTCCCACCTTTTCATTCGATATTCGTTTGTTTTTAGATGAGATTTACAAATTGCTATTTATAAAGGAAAAAGAATCGTAATAATCTGCATTTATTAAGGTATCAGCTAAGGACATTATCTTACTTTTGTACAATGGTAAATTCTAATTTAGATCCAACAGATGCCAATTTCACTGCTGCAGAGCGCGAAATTGATAAAGTCTTACGTCCACAGGGATTTGATGACTTCACCGGTCAACAGGGTATTCTGGATAATCTAAAGATCTTTGTTGAGGCGGCAAAAGGCAGGGATGAAGCTTTGGATCATGTACTGCTGCATGGACCACCCGGTCTCGGCAAGACAACATTGGCATATATAATTGCTAATGAGCTTGGGGTTAATATTCGTACAACCTCAGGCCCGGTGCTGGATAAACCGGGTGACCTGGCGGGATTACTCACTAATCTGGAGCCTAATGACGTATTATTCATAGATGAAATTCATCGTCTTAGTCCAATTGTAGAAGAATATCTTTATTCTGCTATGGAGGATTATAAGATTGATATTATGATTGAGACGGGACCGAATGCACGTTCTGTTCAGATTAAAATTCACCCTTTCACTTTAATAGGTGCCACTACGCGTTCAGGCTTATTGACTTCTCCATTGCGTGCTCGTTTTGGAATTACTTCCCGACTTGAATATTACGATGCTGATTTATTGCAGAAAATTATAAAACGTTCTTCCTCTCTTTTGAAAATCGAAATAATTGATGCTGCGGCAAATGAAATTGCCCGCCGAAGTCGTGGTACACCTCGTATTGCAAATGCTTTGCTGCGCCGTGTACGTGACTTTGCTCAGGTAAAAGGAAGCGGTATTATTGATCCTGAAATTTCTCACATTGCTTTAACAGCATTGAATGTCGACAAGCATGGTCTGGATGAAATGGACAACCGCATATTGAATTCCATAATAGAAAAGTTTAAAGGAGGTCCTGTTGGTATTACGACGATTGCTACTGCTGTCGGAGAAGAAGCAGGAACCATTGAAGAGGTGTATGAGCCTTTTCTGATTAAGGAAGGTTTTCTCAAGCGGACTCCGCGTGGACGTGAGGCAACTGAACTTGCATACAAGCATCTCGGAAAAGCGTATCTTCCTCCGGCGGGTGGACTTTTTTAAACGGCTTTTCAGGAAAATATAATGGCAATACACAGGAATTCTTATGCAGCTTCGATAAAAGAAGAAGCGCTTCGGCTTGGTTTTGATTTTTGCGGTATTGCTAAAGCAGATTTCCTTGAAGAAGATGCGCCATTACTTGAAAAATGGCTTTTGCAAAATATGCATGGTAAAATGGCTTACATGCAAAATAATTTTGACAAGCGTTTAGATCCACGACAGCTTGTTCCCGGGGCTAAGAGTGTAATATCGCTTCTCTATAATTATTATACCGACAAAAAGCAGGACGATGGTTCGCCCAAAATAAGTAAATACGCTTATGGCAAAGACTATCATTTTGTAATCAAGGATAAGTTGAAGGAACTTCTTGGTTTTATCCGGGAGAAAATAGGAAAAGTAGAAGGAAGGGTATTCGTTGATTCAGCACCGGTACTTGAGCGGGCCTGGGCCAAAAAAAGCGGATTAGGATGGGTTGGAAAAAATACGAATCTTATAAATAAGACTAACGGTTCATTTTTTTTTCTGGCAGAAATTATTTGTGATTTAGAATTAATTCCTGACGGACCTATAGAAGATTATTGTGGCACGTGCACACGATGTATCGATGCTTGTCCAACGGATGCTATTATTAAGCCATATGTTGTCGATGGAAGCAAATGCATCTCATATTTTACGATTGAGTTAAAGGAAGAAATTCCCATTGAGTTTTCGGGTAAAATGGACGATTGGATTTTTGGCTGCGATGTTTGTCAGGATGTTTGTCCATGGAACAGATTTTCAAAAGCCCATAAAGAAAAAAGTTTTTCTCCTTCTGAAAATATGCTTCACATGAAAGAAAAGGACTGGGAAGAAATTACCCTGGAGGTATTTAATAAAGTATTCAGTGATTCGCCTTTGCAACGAACCGGATTCGAAGGAATAAAAAGAAACCTGTCTTTTATCAGGAAGAAAACTTCCTGAATACATCTACAATTACATCGCTGTATGCTGCAAAGGTTGCAACACACCAGACTTTTAACAGTCGTCTTTCTTCACGTTTTAATAATTGTATGGACTTTATAAGTTCTTTTCTGAATAGATTTCTATCGAAGCTTACTTTCGTAAGTATTTGTTTTGTGTATTCAAACATGAATATCAAATTTAGCAACTCTAATATACTGTCATTTCATTGTTTTGTCAAGCATTAAAATATTTGGCCCGTTGATAAATTTTAATTGCCTATAAATCAAGCTGATTAGATTTTGTCAATTTTAACATGCTTATTGGGAGCCATTGTTAACATTGCTTTTTCGATGTTTTAATGATTCAAAAACGCTTATAATCTTACATAATAAATCTCGCTATGCAAGAATTAGTAATCCGTTTTGCAGAGATTTGCAATCTTGCAACTTTTAAAAAATAATTTTTTTAATCAACTCCAAATTTACTCTTTCACAATTTTATAAACGAATTCCTTCCCCGTATTTGTAATAATATCAAGAAAATAAATTCCTGTTGAAGCATTAAATTTGAATTGAAATTCGGATGCAGATTCAATTCTGAATGAATCAATAATTTTTCCCTGTAGGTTAGAAACCTTTACATTTAAATCTTCATAAACACGATTAAGTTTAACATCAACTTTATCATTCGTCGGATTTGGATAAACTAAAATTGATTTTACAAAAGCATTTTCTCCAACA
>JAYURB010000544.1:0-15379 GCA_043756425.1 Bacteroidota bacterium | reverse complement strand
ACAGCTGGGTTGTTCGTACGTATTGCAATGGAGGAACTTTTGGAGGATATCAGACCGTACCGGCTCAGTTTACAACCCTTGCAGGTACGGTATCCGGTTGTAACAAACCTTCCGGATTAACAACTACAAATGTTACATTTTCTTCTGCACAGCTTAATTGGGCTAGCACACCTTGCGATAGCTTCCTGGTACGTTATAACGTTTCAGGATCTACTAATTACGGATATCGTACCGTTAAGCCGGGGACAGCAACAACAGTTTCTATTAATGGGTTATATCCGCTTACAAATTATAGCTGGGTAGTTCATACCTATTGCAGCGGAGGATTGTCAGGAGCTTACCAGACAACACCAACCACTTTTAATACCTTAAACGGTCCACTTAATTGCGTGATTCCTAACAATACTGTTACCAACTTCATTGGTCCGAACTCCGCAGTAGCTGCATGGAATTCAGCTATTATTTCTGATAGTTTTATGGTGCGTTATGCAGTTCATAATTCAACAGCATATACATGGGTTAAACTTAAGGGAAACATACATTCCTATACGATTCCATATTTATCACCTAATACTTCTTATGACTGGTGGGTACGAAGTATTTGTTCCAGTGCACCAATTCAGGCTTATAGCCTAATGACAAGTTTTACAACATTAACTTCCACTTGCGGTGCTGTTGATCCTGCATATTTCGGATCGTCGAGTATCAGTTATAATTCAGCAGTTGTTAACTGGATGCCAATAACAGGTGCTTTAAATTACAACGTTCGATATTCCGTTCGTTATGCCAATACTTGGATTACAATTCCTAATGTCCAAACCTCCAGAAACCTTACAGGATTGCAAGCAAATACGCAATATGAATTCCAGGTACAGGTTGTTTGTGGCAACGGCGGAGGAGCATGGTCTACCAGTGGAGTATTCCAGACAACAGGAACAACATTAGGTTTAACAAGAGGGCCTTATCTGCAGACTTCAACAACTTCCAGTATTTATATCCGATGGCGGACATCTTTTCCAAGTAATTCACGCGTGAGATACGGAACATCAGCAACGAGTTTAAATTTACTTAAAGACGATGGACTTGTTACTTCAGAACACATTGTGCAACTAACAGGGCTTGCCCCCAATACAAAATATTTTTATTCTATAGGATCCACCGCTGTAACACTTCAGGGAGATACAGGAAATTATTTCTTTACCAATCCTGCAGTAGGTTCTACAGGTCCTGTGCGTATTTGGACCATAGGAGACTTTGGTGTCAATTCAACCGGTCAAAGACAAGTTAGGGACGCTTATATGAATTACGCTAATTCAGCCAATACCAATGTATGGTTATGGGTTGGCGATAACGCTTATAGTGATGGTACAGATGCAGAATATTCCAACAATGTATTTTCAGTTTATCCTTATCAGATGAAAAAGTGGGTAATCTGGCCGACTTCAGGAAACCACGATCTTCACTCAGCAAATGCTTTCAATCAGACAGGTCCTTACTTTGATAATTTCACTCTTCCCAAAGCTGCAGAAGCAGGAGGACTTGCAAGTAGCACTGAAGCGTATTATTCATTTAATTATGCCAATGTACATTTTATCTGTCTGGAATCAAACGATGGTGCATTCCGAGATTCAACCGGAGCAATGGGAACCTGGCTAAAAAATGATCTTGGAGCAAATACACAGCGGTGGACGATAGTTTATTTTCACCATCCTCCATATTCTAAAGGGTCTCACAATTCTGATACTGAAAGCGAATTAATAGGTATGCGAACCTTAATTGTTCCTATACTGGAAAGGTACAAAGTTGATCTTGTTTTAGCCGGTCATAGTCATTCTTATGAGAGATCGATGATGCTGAAAGGACATTTCGGAGATGAATCTACCTTTAATGCAGCGACGATGGCTGTTAATTCAGGCAGTGGTATTTTCCCTTCTTCGTATTCCAAAGCATCACCTAATTTTAGCGGAACAGTATACGTAGTATGCGGCGTTTCAGGACAGATAGGCGGTACAACTTCAGGATGGCCGCATAATGCCATGTATTCTTCTTCTCTTGCTTATTTTGGATCATTGGTTATTGATGTATTGGGAGATCGCTTGGATTGTAAATTTTTAACTCAGATCGGTACAATTTTCGATCAGTTTACGATTCAGAAATCAGGTGTTCCATTTAAGAAATATGATGAGGTCATCGATCCTGCTGTACCGGCCGGTGATCCATTAACAGTATTTCCGAATCCAATGTCTTTTGAATCTACAATTCATTATGTTCTCGATAATGCGTCAACTGTTCATATGGAAATTACTGACATGACAGGAAGAATTATATACACACTAATGGATGGTGATCAGGAAAAAGGAGAATATGAAATAAAACTTACTAAATCAGATGCCATGCTTACAAACGGAATTTATTTTATCCGTATGATAGCAGGTGAAAAAACATATTTACATAAAATTGTAGTCAACGACTAAACAAAGAACATGCACTAAAAGAGCCGGGTGAAAATAACATCCGGCTTTTTTATTTTCAAAACCGAATGCAAACATTTTTCTCCTCCGTAAAAAAGTTTAGTGCTTCAAACCCTCCTTCACGCCCCACGCCGGAATTTTTCATACCACCAAATGGCGTGCGTAAATCTCGAACGAGCCAGCAGTTTACCCACACAATTCCACTTTCTATTTTAGATGCCATTCTGTGAGCACGACTTAGGTTTTGTGTCCACAGTGAAGCTGCAAGACCATATTGCGTGGCATTGGCATACTTCAATACTTCCTCTTCCGTATCAAAAGGCATAAGCGTTACAACAGGTCCAAAAATTTCCTCCATATTGGTGCGGCAATCGTAAGCAAGTCCTTCGATGACGGTAGGTTCAATAAAGAAACCGTTTGTATTTTTACCTCCTGGATTTATAGCTTTGCCGCCACAGATAATTTTTCCGCCTTCTTCTTTTGCCAGAGCGATGTAAGAAAGAATTTTTTCGAAATGACCTTTGGAAACTATAGCACCAACCTTCGTGCTTTCATCGAGCGGATCGCCAACTTTAAGCTTTTTTGTTAATTCTATAAAAGATGCTTTGAATTTTTCATACAACGGCCTTTCAATAAATATGCGTGAACCGCAGAGGCAGATTTCTCCCTGATTAGAAAAAGAAGAATGAATGGAAGTATGAACCGCTTTTTCAAAATCACAGTCGGCGAAAATGATGTTGGGGTTTTTTCCTCCCAACTCAAGCGAAAGTTTTTTAAACATTGGTGCGGCCACTCGAGCAATTGCTTCTCCTGTTTTCGTACCACCGGTAAAGCTAATTGCTGCAATTTTAGGGTGGGAAACTATTGCCATTCCTGCTTTTTGTCCCAGACCGTGTACAATATTAAGTACACCCTTAGGCAATCCTGCTTTAATACAAACTTCAGCGAGCATGTACGCCGTCATAGGCGTAACTTCAGATGGTTTTGCAACGACACAATTGCCGCTTGCCAATGCAGGAGCGATTTTCCAGGTAAATAGATAGAGTGGAAGGTTCCAGGGCGAAATGCAGCCGGCAATTCCCAAGGGCACACGCAATGTATAATTAAGCGCTGTGTTTTCCATGGCATGCGTTTCCGTTGAATTATGCAAAGCTGCCGTAGCATAAAAATGAAAGTTAGCTACAGCACGTGGAATATCAACAGTACGCGCAAGATTCAGTGGTTTGCCATTATCAATAGATTCTGCAAGGGCAAACGCTTCAAGTCTTTCTTTAATAAGTTCAGAAACCTTTATGAGTAAAGCAGATCTTTTTTCCTTGGGCATAATAGACCATTCGTGAAAAGCTTTTTCTGCAGCTTCGACTGCATAATCAATATCAGCAGCATCAGAATCAGGAATGAGGCTATACACTTCGCCTGTTGCAGGATTTATGTTTTCGAGGAAGGTCCCGCTTTTCGGTTCAACGAGTTCGCCGTTGATGTAGTTTAGAATTTTTTTCATAGATAATTATAATGAAGAGGTACGACCACCGTCAACAGGGATATTAATTCCTGTAATATAAGAAGCAGCAGGAGAAGCCAGGAAAGCCACGGCACGTGCCACTTCTTCCGGCGAAGCAAATCTTTTCATAGGAATTTTCCGAATCATTTCTTCTTCTACTTCTGATATTGGCATGCCTGTTTTTGTTGCTTTTGCTTCTATGATTGAAACAAGTCTGTTTGTTTTTGTTGCTCCGGGTAAAACATTATTGACAGTAATACCCAATGAAGCTACTTCATTTGCCCAGGTTTTTGCCCAGTTAGCTACTGCTGCACGAATGGTATTTGAAACACCTAAACCTTTCAACGGCTGCTTGACGGATGTAGAAATAATATTGATGATCCGTCCGTAACCTTCTTTTTTCATTCCCGGCAGCAATGCCTGAGCAAGTATTTGGTTGCAGATAAGGTGTTTTGAAAATGTCTTTTCGAAATCTTCTGTAAGAGCATCGGTAATGGGACCGGAGGGAGGTCCGCCCGTGTTGTTTACAAGGATGTGAACAGGGCTGTTTTTACTTAGAAAGGATGCAACTTTTTGTTTTAGCTCATCGGGTTTTTCGAAATCACAAACGATGTATTGGTTGTTCTTCCCTTTTGGAAAAGTAGAAATGACTTTTTTAAGTTCTTCTTCATTACGGGCTAAAAGAACAATTTCTGCGCCTAATTCTGAAAGTTCCATTGCTACGGCTCTTCCTATTCCTTGAGTGCTTCCACAGACAAAGGCTTTTTTTCCTGTTAAATCGAGATTCATGGTTAATTTATGGGTAATGTTTAATTTATAATCCTCTCCAAACTTATTACAACGTTTTTTTGAGCTTTGCTTTACTATTGGGAAAATAGTTATTGTCGGATTTTAACCGCAAAGGGCACAAAGGTTTAGCACGAAGGTCGCAAAGGAGAGGGTGTATTTAATTTTTGAGGTGAATTCTTTGTATTGAGCAAAGTTTCTTTATTTTTGAACGGATTGACAAAACTATTAATAATCTTTACATTCTAAATTTTGTTTAATTTCATATAAAAATAAAATTATTATGGCAGCTACAAAAGGTATCAATTTTAAGAAATGGATCGATGAAAACAGGCACTTACTAAAGCCTCCTGTTGGCAATCAGGTGGTTTACACACCCGATCAGGATTTTATCGTCATGGTTGTTGGCGGACCCAATGCACGCAAGGACTACCATTTCAATGAAACAGAAGAATTTTTCTACCAATTAGAGGGCGATATTGAGATAAAGATTGTGGATAATGGAAAACATGTCGACATACCTGTTAAAGAGGGAGAAATATATTTATTGCCTGCCAATACACCCCATTCACCTCGCCGTGGACCGAATACTGTCGGACTCGTTATGGAAGTACAAAGACGACCGGGAATGAAAGATGGCTTCTTCTGGTATTGTGAAAAATGTCAGAATAAATTGCATGAAGAATATTTTGTGATGACTGATATTGTTACACAGCTGCCCCAGGCAATGAATAATTTTTACACGAATAAAGAATTACGTACTTGTAAAAAATGCGGTACTGTAATGGAACCACCTGTAATGCCTGCATAAATTTATGGCTGAAAAATTAACGCGGAAAGAAAAAATTGCTTTACAGAAAAAGTCGCCTGGGTTTTCTCCCAAAGAAATCCGGAAGAAGGAGAAATCAAAACAGTCTTTGCGATTTGTACTTGGACTACTTGTAGCTTTAATCGGATTTCTGCTTTATTCCAATACACTTAATCATGGTTATGTACTCGATGACAATGGCTTGATTCCCGAAAATACGTCGACGAAAAAGGGTTTTAGCGCCATTCCGGAAATTTTTAAAACGTCCTATCGGTATGGAATGAATACATCGGATTTCCAGTTGTATCGTCCCTTATCGAAAGCAATGTTTGCTGTTGAATGGGGGTTTGCGCCTGATACACCTGCATTAAGTCACTGGGTAAATGTTTTGTTGTATGCTTTATTGTGTTACATGCTCTTTCGGACACTGAGCAGGTATTTGAACGGCGATTTGCTGATTCCTTTTTTAACCGCTTTGCTCTTTGCTGCTCATCCTATTCATACGGAAGTCGTCGCTAATATTAAAAGTAGGGATGAAATCGTTTGTCTGCTGCTGTGTCTGACGGCTGCTTTTTCGCTGCATAGCTATGTAACTAAGGATTCAACCCGGGCCTTTTTAATTGCCATACTTTGTTTTTTCGCTGCTTTGTTTACAAAAGAATCGGCTATACCATTTGTAGCTGTTATTCCATTAATGTATTATTTTTTCACGGTGGCAGAAAAGAAAAAATACATTACCACTATAGTATCGATGGTAGCATGCACTATTGTTTTCCTTTTTATACGAAGAGCTGTTTTAGGCCATACAGAAACGACGACTCCCATGGAAGACAATTCGCTTATTGCAATTAAGGACTTCCTAACGCAAAAAGCCAATGCAATTTATATTCTTGGAGTTTATTTAAAGTTACTTGTTTTCCCTTCGCCATTGATTGCAGATGGTTCGTATAATCATTTTCCTGTAATCGGATTAGGCAGTTGGAAATTTCTTGTGCCTTTTGTTATTTTATCAGGTGCACTGGTAATTGCTTTCATGCAATTCAAAAAGAAAGATATTATTTCATTTTGCATACTTTATTTCTTTGCAACAGCATCGCTGATTAGTAATGTTTTTCTTTTGATTGGAACCAATTACGGAGAGCGGTTGATGTTTATTCCTTCCCTCGGTGTATGCTTGCTTTTTGCTGTTTTACTTTCAAGGGTTTTGAAATCTGAAACATCATCACAGGCCATGACAGATTTCAATTCTTTTTTTTCAAGGTACAAGAAGCCGGTACTTACTGTATTTGTAATTGTAATACTTTTTGGAGTAAAAACAATGGCACGCAATGCAGAATGGAAAGAAGACGATATCCTATATGCAACAGACGTAAAGAAAGCCGGTGACAGTGCACATTTACTTTTTTATGTAGCGAACAATATTACTTCTGATGATCATTTGGCCGAACTTCCCGATAGTGCGGCAAGAATGATAGCCAGAAATGAAGGAATCGATTATTTAACACGAGCCTTAACAATCTTGCCGAAATATGCAGATGCATACCAGCGTAGAGGATTTATTTACAATCAGATTAAGGACATAAAAAAAGCAGAAGCTGATTATCGCGAAGGATTAATACACAATCCAACGCATCCCATTCTTTACAACAACTTTGGTACATTATGTTTCGAATCGCAACGTTATGACGAGGCTAAATTTTATTTTCAACAAGCCATAAAGTACAATCCCCAGTATGCTCATGCTTTGAATAATCTAGCCAGTGTATTCGGTGTTTTTGGAATGGGTGAAGCCGGCCAGATACAGGCCGATCCTGCTAATGCAAGTGTACATACAAAAATGTCGCAGGAAAATTTTTCAAATGCCATTGAATTTTTTAAACGCTCTATTCAAGCCGACAGAGAATTTGCGGAACCCTATCGGTTATTGGCTATAACCTACCGCAACACAGGACAAATTCCCGAAGCGGAACAATACGAACGTTTGTACAAAGAAGTAATGCAGAAAGCAAATGCAAAGAATTGACATTCACACGCACATTATTCCGGAACATTTCCCGGATCTGAAAAAAAAAATACGGTTACGGCGGATTTATATCACTCGATCACCACAAACCCTGTTGTGCGCGCATGATGATAGACGGAAAATTTTTCCGTGAAATACAAGACAATTGCTGGGATGCAGAAGTCCGAATAAAAGATTGCGGCAAACATCATGTCGATGTTCAGGTACTTTCAACGATACCGGTAATGTTCAGTTACTGGGCAAAACCGGAAGATGCGCTCGACTTGTCAATGTTTTTGAATGATCACATAGCAGGTATTGTACAGAAATATCCACATCGTTTTATCGGCCTCGGTACAGTTCCTTTACAGTCACCGAAACTTGCAATCAAAGAGCTTGAGCGATGCATGAAAATAGGAATGCGTGGTGTGCAAATCGGTTCACACGTCAACGATTGGAATTTAAACGAGCCGGCACTTTTCGAATTTTTCGCTGCAGCAGAAGAATTAAATGCAGCCATTTTTGTTCACCCCTGGGAAATGATGGGAAAAGAAAAGATGCCAAAGTACTGGCTGCCGTGGCTTGTAGGCATGCCGGCAGAAACATCGCTGGCCATCTGTTCCATGATTTTCGGCGGTGTCTTTGAACGCTTACCAAAACTGCGAGTAGCATTCGCACATGGAGGTGGTTCTTTCCCCATAACAATCGGTCGCATCGAACACGGCTTCAACGTACGCCCCGACCTCGTAGCAGTCGACAACAATGTAAACCCCCGCAAGTATCTTAAACAATTTTATCTTGACTCATTAGTACACGATCCCTTAGCACTTGATTTATTAGTTAATCTCATGGGCGCCGATCGCATTGCACTGGGAACGGATTATCCATTTCCACTGGGCGAATTATCGCCGGGGAAATTGATTGAATCGATGCCGTATAGAGTGGAGGTTAAGGAGAGGTTGTTGGGGGGGACGGCGAGGGAGTGGTTGGGGGGAAAGATTTTGGAGAGTTCAATGGCTCATTAAAAACCATTAGTTTACATTATTAATATCTTTTTAGTCAGGTTTAACCTGATTTAATAACTATGAAACCTGATTTTTGGAGAAAGTGATTTACAATATAAATGAGATGGATTTGCAAGGATAATTTTAAATTGAAAGGGTAGAAAAATACAGCACTACAATTGTATAAACTATGGGTCAGGATTTGGAAAAAAACAATGGAATAGTTGGTGATATAAAAGCACTGATTGAACAAAGTAAACAGCAAGTTGCAGTTGCAGTTAATGCCACTATTACCATGCTGTATTGGCAAGTTGGGAGCCGAATAAACACAGAAATACTCAATGATCAACGTGCTGAATACGGAAAACAGATTGTCGCAACACTGGCGCGACACTTAACCGATGAATATGGGCCAGGCTGGGGCGAAAAACAATTGAGACATTGTCTCCACTTTGCCGAGACAATTACAGAAAAGGAAATTGTATACACACTGTGTAGACAATTGAGTTGGTCGCATATACGCATGGTTATTTTTATGGAAGACCCACTAAAACGCCAATTTTACATAGAAATGTGCAAAATAGAAAAATGGAGTGTCCGAACATTTAGAGAAAAAATCAACTCCATGCTATATGAGCGTACCGCAATCAGTAAAAAGCCCGAAGAAACCATTAAAAATGAATTGTTACAACTTAATGAAACCAGTCAATTAACGCCTGATTTAGTTTTTAGAGATCCTTATTTCTTAGATTTTCTTGGTTTGAAAGATACCTATTCTGAAAAAGATTTAGAAACTGCTATTGTAGCTGAATTACAACGTTTCATTTCGGAACTTGGTAATGATTTTGCTTTTTTAGCACGCCAAAAAAGATTAATGATTGATAACAGAGATTATTACATTGATTTACTTTTCTACCATAGAAGATTAAAATGTTTAGTTGCCATCGATTTAAAAATTGGCGAATTTGATGCAGCCAATAAAGGTGAAATGGAATTGTATTTGGGTTATCTCGAAAAATATGAAGCAGTAGAAGGCGAAAATCCGCCAATTGGATTGATTCTTTGTACTGGTAAAAACCCTGAACATATTGAGCTTTTACAACTGCACAAAAGCAATATTAAAGTGGCTGATTATTTTACCATTTTACCATCTAAAGAAATATTATTAGATCGTTTACATAAAGCTATTGCTATTGCACAAAATAATTTTAGAGAGAAGGAGTAAGTTTAAAATAAATTAATAGATTCGTTAATTGTTGAACCAAAGAAAAGAAAAATAATTGTCATGCAAAAAAAGGAATATACAATAAAAATAGATTCGACCCCTCAAAAAGTATGGTTTGCACTATGGGATGATACTCATTACAGAAACTGGACAAGTGTTTTTTGCGAAGGCTCGTATGCTAAAACCGATAATTGGAAAGAAGGAAGCAAGGTGCATTTTTTAACACCCGATGGAAAAGGCATGTTTAGCACCGTTTCGGAAAACAAACCTTTCGAAATTATGGAATTCATTCATATAGGCAACATCGACAATTTTAAAGAATTACCTCCGGACGAAGAAACAAACCAATGGTCAGGAGGAAAAGAGCGATATGTTATTACCGAAAGCAATGGCGTAACAACTGTTACAGTCACTATTGACATTTACGAAAAGTATATGGAATTTTTCGATAACGTTTTTCCAAAGGGATTAGAAAAAGTAAAGGCATTGGCAGAAAATTTTTATATTACAGTTCAAACTACGGTTAATGCTTCTATAGAAAAAGTTTGGAAAAAATGGAATAATCCCGGCGACATTACAAAATGGTATACAGCAGCAGAAACGTGGCATACACCTACGGCTGAAAATGATTTACGAATAGGAGGGTTATTTAAATACAGAATGGAAGCAAAGGATGGAAGTATGGGTTTTGATTTTGGAGGAACCTATACTGCTGTTGAGGAAAACAAAAGCATTGAGTATACGATGGCCGACGACAGAAAAGCGAAAATAATTTTTGAAGTTCAGGGAGACCATGTAAATATCATAGAATCTTTTGAAGCAGAAACAATGAATACCTTCGAACTGCAGCGCGACGGCTGGCAAGCAATATTAAATAATTTTAAAAAACATACAGAAAATGAATAATTCAATTTACCCATGTCTATGGTTCGACAACCAGGCAAAAGAAGCAGCAACATTTTATTGCTCAATATTTAAAAACTCAAAGATTACTTCAGAAAACCCAATGGTAACAAAATTTGAATTGGAAGGAAAATCGTTTATGGGTTTAAACGGTGGACCTGTATTCAAAATCAATCCTTCTATTTCATTATTTGTTTCTTGTCCGACAAATGAAGAAATCGAAAGCCTTTACCATAAACTTATAGAAGGCGGAA
Source organism: Bacteroidota bacterium (assembly GCA_043756425.1). Taxonomy (GTDB): domain Bacteria; phylum Bacteroidota; class Bacteroidia; order AKYH767-A; family 2013-40CM-41-45; genus JADKIH01. The sequence goes on along the minus strand of JAYURB010000544.1, from coordinate 4,425 downwards.
GCGCTATGATGGCTTTAGGCAAATATCCCTGGAGTGAAAAATACGGTTGGGTAATTGATAAATTCGGAATGACCTGGCAGTTAATGCTTGGTGAAGCACCTGCAGGAGTACCCAAAATTATTCCCTGCTTTCTATTTGTTGGAGAGCTATGCGGAAAAGCAAAACAAGCGCTTGAACACTATACATCCATATTTCCGGATTCAAAAATACATACTCTGCATACCTACAAAGCCGGTGCTGCACAACCGGAAGGCAATTTAGAATTTGGACATTTTGCATTGAATAATTATTTATTAGCAGCAATGGATGGAACAGGGGAACACAATTTTAAATTTAATGAAGGAGTATCCTTAGTTGTTGAATGCGAAACACAAGAAGAAATAGACAACTATTGGAACAAACTTACAGAAGGCGGAAAAGAAGTACAATGCGGCTGGCTTACGGATAAGTTTGGTGTTTCGTGGCAGATTGTTCCTTCCATTCTGGCCACCTTAATGAACGATCCGGCAAAAGCTGGGAAGGTAACGGCGGCGTTTATGAAAATGAAGAAGTTTGATATTGGGAAGTTGATGGAGGCTTGAGAGTAGCGGAATATTTTTTAATCTCAAAAATTGTCCAGTTATTTTAGTAATAAACTGGACAAATATACTAGCTTTGTTTCCAAATGAAAACCACTGAATACATATTAAGAACTATCAATCGGTTGCCCAATGGATATGTTTTCACATATGCAGACTTTGAGACAGAGGTAAATAGGAAGGAAGCTATCATCAAAGCACTCAACCGCATGGCAGTATCGGGTAAAATTAAAAAACTTGCCAAAGGCAGGTTTTACAAAACAGAAAATTCTGCGTTCGGAAAGCTGCCACCAAAACAAAAGCAAGTGGTGAAGGACCTTTTGGAAAGCGACGGCAAACTTTTGGGTTACCTTACAGGTTATAGCATTTACAATCAAATGGGTTTGACCACACAGGTAAGCAGTATTATTCAGATTGGTAAAAACGAAGTGCGACCATCTTTTAAACGGGAACGATACATTATTTCATTCGTAAAACAAAAAAACACCATTACAAAAGACAATATTCCGCTTCTGCAAATTTTAGATGCTATTCGTTATATCAAAAAAATCCCCGACAGTAATCCTTCATTGGTTTGCAAACGGTTACTGGCCATCATAAAATATTTGACTGAAAAAAATAAAATCTCTTTGACCCGACTGGCATTAAAGTATCCGCCTGCTACCAGAGCATTACTGGGAGCATTATTAGAAGAATTGGGCAAAAAATCAATAGCCGAACCATTATATAAGTCGCTGAATCATTTCAGCAAATATAAATTATCAGGAGTAGAGAAAATTTTATCAGTTGCAGGAAAATGGAACATTGTATGAAACTACACAGCGACTTAAAATTATTTGACGGAACCATTCGTGCTGCTTCACATCATACTGGTATTAAAGATGAGTTTGTAGAAAAAGATTACTGGATATAGCTGGTATTGCATAGGCTTTCAAAAAGTAAATATGCAGAGCAAACGGTTTTTAAAGGAGGAACTTCACTATCCAAAGGTTATGGCTTAATCAATCGTTTTTCGGAAGATGTAGACATAGCAATCATTAACGATGATCAAAAATCGGGGAATGAAATAAAAACAATTATCAGATCGGTGGAAAAGGAGATGACCAAGCAGTTAAAAGAGATACAAGTGGAAGGAGTAACTAGCAAAGGTTCAAGGTTTCGCAAATCGGTTTTTGAATACGAAAGTAAAAACAAAAGCAACAAATTGATTGTGGAAGTAAATTCATTTGCCAATCCTTTTCCATTTCAAAAAATGATTATCAAAAGTTTTGTGTTTGATTTTTTAAATGCAACAGAAAATGGGGAAATAATAAAACAATTCGATTTACAGCCATTTGAAATAAATGTGTTGAATAAAGAACAAACGTTGATGGAGAAGCTAATTTCACTGATTCGTTTTTCATTTACCGAAAATGCTGTTGAAGGGATCTCTCAAAAAATAAGACACTTTTATGATTTGTATTTTCTTATGAAGGATGTGGATTGTTCCTCATTCATTCAGTCAACAAATTTTAAAAAACAGATTAATGAAATAATGAAACATGACAAGGAATTGTTTGATGAACCAGTGGGCTGGCAGAAAAAATCAATTGCAGAATCGCCATTAGTAATCGATTTCGAAAAAATCTGGAAACAAGTGAAGGGTAAATACCAGACTGAACTATCTGCTTTGGCATACATTCCTATTCCTGACGAAAATTTAGTTGAAAAACAGTTTATTGAGCTGATAAATTATTTAAAATAAAATTGAAGATCAATGGCAGATGTTCACGACATAAAAATGAGAAGTTACAATATGAGCCAAATCAAAAGTAAGGACACCAAGCCTGAGCTTTTGGCTAGGAAATTTCTGCATACAAAGGGTTTTCGTTATAGGCTTCACGACAAAACAATATCCGGCAAGCCGGTGTTTAATCCCGGGCAATTCCCTAATGAGCTGGAGCTTTCTGATTTAAGCATTGCTCACGGTTCATACCCACATAATCCTTTACTCGCCAATTGTATGTTTTTAACAGGTGATATAAAACGATATGGGACCGGTACCTTAGAGATTTTTCATTTGTTGAAAGAGGCTCATTTAAGCCGCCCTCAGTTCAATCTAGAAGAAGGTTTCAAGGTAATTCTTTATAGGCCATGGTCGCAAACCATACATGATACCATACATGATACCATACATGATAACATACATGATAACATACATGATACCATACATGAAAGCAACTATTTTGCTCTTGAAAATCTTACACATAGGCTTGTTTGGAAAATTCAAGGCGAGATGAGTCGTGATGAATTAATGGTTACTTTGGAGCTAAAAAACAGAGATAATTTTCAAAAATCATATATTAAACCCGCAATAAAAGATGGGTTGATTGAAAACACGATACCTGATAAAAAAACAAGCAAGCATCAAAAATACCGATTGACGAATAAAGGTCTATTATTACAAAAGAAATTGAAAAATGAGTCTAAGTAAAACTAATGGAAAAGTAATCGAAAATAAAATATCCTATTCAAAAATACTCATCGATTTCATTGATCCCTTATTAACCGGACAAGAAGACGAAACAGAATTACTGAGCAAACTTACATTGGGACAAATTGCCTGGAACTTTTCTGTATAGGATTTTAAAGAATTACCTCTTGATAATATGCATAAAGAAAGCTTTAAAAAGAATTTGGAGAAAAGGTTGTTTATGTGGAGTTGGTGCCGGGGGGATAAAATTGGGAAGATGTAGTAGTTGAATATGTTTTGGGTTTGAGTAGGAGCGTTTTTAGGGTGATAGAATTGCTCAATGCTGGGATTGGTCATTTTGAACGCAGTGGGGAGTTGTCGCCGGGGAAGTTGATTGAGTCTATGCCGTATAGTGTGGAGGTGAAGGAGAGGTTGTTATGGGGGGCGGCTAGGGAGTGGTTGGGGAGAAAACATCTTTTATATAAAAACAAAAGAGCTATTATTGGTGAATAATAATCCGCATACAGCAGGATAATTACTAACTAAATTTTAATTATGAACCAAGAAGAGAGATTTCCCAATAATGTCGTAGATATTAAGTTTAGTAAAGGGAAAGCTTATATATTAAAAGAAATAAATCTAACATCTGCTGAAATTGAAAAACAACTTTCATGTATAATTTACACGGGTGAAAATCGTAAAAAATCCGATGTAGTTGAAAGGGCAAAATTACCTCCGTTTATTTTAGCTTTTTATGAATTGTTATTTGAAAGAAATAAAGTTCCCTCAGAGGTGGAATTAACAGAATATTATGAAAGAAAATATTTAGAAAGGGTTGATGAAAATTATTTCAAGTGTACCTTTGAGGGCAAAGAGATAATAATCGATAAAGAAGGTTTAGAAGGAAGGTTATTAAGAACATATCCCTCGCTAATTAGAGACTTTCATTTTTACTTAAAATGTACTGAATTCGGAGAATTTGAAGAAGTAAAATATTCCTTAAACCAAGATTATTTTAAGGGCATTGATTTAGAGTTGAAGTATAAAGGCAGAACATTTGGAACACGATTAAGTGTAAATTCAGAAAGAGCCAATGAGTTTAAAGACAGAAAAAATCAACGGCACAATTATATATTATATTCGGGAATTATAATAGTTATTTATTTAAAAAGGGGCTCAAAAATGATTTCTAACTTTTCCCTATACTCTGACGAAAATCTGGAGCAACTTCTTTTTAAAATAAAAGACAGTATAAAATAACCGGTAATATTCTTCTAACTGAATTTGCAATATCATTATTCATAACTCTTTTGGATTATGAAGAAATTAACAAAAGAACAACGAAGCAGAAACATGCAAGCGGTAAAAAGCACTGGTTCTAAAATTGAAACCTTG